>JBEKGL010000015.1:0-22687 GCA_050012815.1 Thermoguttaceae bacterium | reverse complement strand
AAACCTCCAAATCCAGTATACAAATATATGCTACACGTGACAGCCGTACAAAAAGTAAGAATAAGAATACTTTTTATAGTATACTGAGCCTTTTGTTTGAAAAATTCACGAATAAATATAACCGATAAAATTAGAATACTAATAATGTAAAATGTTAGCGAGAATTTGTTATACTTATCAGTGTCAATAAGCATAAAGCTAAACATTATTATCAGGAATCCATAAAACCACCACGGACTTTTTTTTCTCCACCATTTCTCGTTGAGGCTTTTTTCTGGCATTTTCACACCGGAGCCTGGTATGGTGGAAATTGTTTACATCAAAGAATCCACCCGGCACAAGTGCCGGGGCTAAACTATTTTCGATTTGCTATTTGCAATTTTAAATCGTCTAATTATTTACGCCGATGTCTGCACCACGGGTTGCCCCGGCTCGACGATCAGCACGTTTTCGCCGAAATCCTCGGCTTCTTCTTCGATTGCCCGGCCGCGGTCGTCTAGTTCAAGGTCGGCCTCGGTGGTGCGTTTCTTGGCTACTTCGAGGAGTTGGCTATAGAGTTTGTCGCGGTCTGCGCTGTTGATGCGGCTGACGGCTGTGGCCACTTCGCCGATGTAACGCAGGAATATGTTCCGCCGTTCGCCTTCGTGTCGGACGCGCTGCCGGCGGCGCAGAAACATGCCCAATTTACGGCCCACGCCCTGCAAGGCCAGGCGAATTTCCTTTTGAATCTCCTGATACGACGCCACGGCCTCTTTCGATTCGCTGGTAAAGGGGACCCAAACGCTGGCCATGTGGACCATCAGCGTCACCGGCCCGGCGGGCAGCGAACCCCGCGACTGCGACAGCCCGTAGGAGCGCCAGTTGGTTTGCATCACGGTCTGCGTGATTGCGCAGGCCCCGGCCTGGAACTGCAAGGGCACGCGGTTGGCGTAGCGCAGGATATTCATCGTCTGGCCGTCGCTGAGATTGACGCTTTGCAAGGCATGATGGAGTTTGTCGATTTCGGCCGGTTTCAGGTTGCCCGGGGCCACGCGAATCTTAGTGCCGGCTTGATCCAGGATTTTATCGGCGGCGTCGGCCCCGATGCCGTGGAAGGTGGTGATAAGGAACTGCCGCAGTGTCCGGGCGTCGCTCTCCTCGAGAAGTTCGGCCAGGACCTCGCGCGATACCCGATGCGCGATAGGCGCCCCGCCGTAAGCCAACCCGACCTCGATGGCGAAGGGATTGCCCCGATACACCGACGGCGGCCGGGTAGCGGCCGCGTAAAATTCGCCGGGCACCACCTGGTGCAAACCCTTGAGGATCAATTCCTCGCCGATGGGCGAAATGCAATCGGTCGATGGGGCGGGAATCTTGGTCTGTTGGATGGTCTGATAAAGCAGATCGGCCTCGTGCCGGCCGATCCTTTTTGGATTCGCCCTGGTGGAAATCTTCGCCCCAGCGCAAATCCTTCGCGCCACCGCGGGCGATACGCGCGAAAACGACTTGACCAGAAACTGCGCGATCGTCGGAGCCTTGGTTTCCTTTAACATACCCACCAGCCGGCCCAATTCCACGCCGTACGGATGCGGCTTGATTTCCTTTGGCTCAGGCGGAAGCGTCTCGGCCACGCGCTGATACTCGATGTTGTTTTCATCCGGATCGGCGTAATGTATCGCCACGTGCGGATTGGCGATGGCTGTTTGTTCCAAATACTCGTCCACGCTGCCTCGTCCGCGCTGATACTTGCCTTCCAGTTCGATAGTCACCCGGGTGCCGTGATCCATGTCGATCCATTCGATGCCGTGCTTTTCAATTGCCTTTGCGCCCGTCTCGCCGGGCGGAATTTCCACGCCTTCGCCCCGGCCGTTTAATATTTCCGGTTTGTTGTGCTTCGTGTCGATTTGAATCTCGTAATAATGCGCGGGATCGCGCCGCGAGACCTTGGACATGATTTTGACCGGCTTGCCCGTGGTCAACAGCCCGTACATGCCCGCCGCGCTGATGCCGATGCCTTGCTGTCCGCGGCTCATGCGCATGCGGTGGAATTTCGAGCCATAGAGCAGCTTGCCGAAAATAAGCGGAATGGTTTTTTTCAGAATCCCGGGCCCATTGTCTTGCACGCCTACCTTGAACCGGTCGGAAGCGGTGCGCTGGACGTGGACCCAGATTTCGGGCAGAATCCCGGCCTCTTCGCAGGCGTCCAGGGCGTTATCGACCGCCTCCTTGACCGCGGTAAGCAGGGCACGTCGCGGACTGTCAAACCCCAGCAGATGCCGATTCTTGGCAAAGAATTCGCTTACTGAGATATCCCGCTGGCTGGCGGCCATCGAATGGGCTGTGGCACGGCGTCGAGGTCGTTCGGCCCTGGCGTCGGCACTGCCGTTGGAATTTTTTGGCGAGTCGGATGTGTTTAAAGGCGGAGATTGCGTCGATTTCAGGGCGGCATCCACGGGCACTGTCAAAAACCCCCTCAAATTGGTTGCTTAAGCTATAAATTATCCTCTCCTTCCGGGTAATGGCGGCGATGCCGCCATTCTGCCCCTACATCAATTCCCAAAAGGAGAGGAAGTCTCACTTTGCAGATTATAACGATTATACCGGCAACCGCCCACACGTCTTTCCTTGCCTTTTCCGCAAATTACGCCTCTTCGCTTTATCCCGCAAATAAAGATTCACCCGCAATACCGTTGCAAGCCGAAATTTTTAGTAAGGATGAAGGATGAAAACAAAAGGCTGGAGGCTGGAGGAATGAAAACTGAAAACTGATAACTGAAAACTTGGTAAAAACCGCTTGCGGTTTCGCACTTCCTGCCACTCAGCTCCGACCGTTTCCACCTCTCTCTCCTGACCCCTGAACCCTGAACCCTATAATACAGGAGCATATTAAATGATACGCAGCCTTTTATGTGCGATGATAATTTTTATTACCATGCTGGCGGTCTTTAGTGGCTATCCCGCCGCGGTACAGGCAGCCGATCGCCATAGCGAGCCGGGCGATCTGTTTTACAACTTTTACGTTCCCCCGGTCGGAGACCAGAGCGTCGGGGCGGAATTATATCTTTGCCCCAGGCCCGTGCCGCCGTTGGTCGGATGGACCTATATCACCTACCAGCCGCTCATGCCTCACGAATTCCTGTATCACCATCACCGCACTTATGCGTACTATCACGCCGATGGCGGAAAAACGCTAACCAGCGTTTCCTGGCGTTGAAATAGTGGAGAGTGCGACAATGTTTAGCCCCGGTGCTTGTGCCGGGAGTTTTTCAAAGGAATCATAAACCATGAAATACACATGCACTATCATTTTGGCGTCGCTGTTGTGTGCGGCCGCGGCCGATCAAGCGTTGGCTGGTTCGATCAAGGACCGAGTGGCCCGGCGTATGTCGCAGACCTATCCTTGGCACGGCGATTATTACGACGCCGCCTGGGGAGTGCCCGTGGCCCTGGTCGTGCCGCCCACGGCCGAGAATCAGACCAAGATGGGCTGGGGCGTGGGTAATACCCGCGTCGTGCCCATCGAACACCAGTTCCAGCGCAACTATCCGGGCGAAGGCATCTTCAGCCGTTCCTGGTTCCAACCCACTCCGCACTGGCCCAGCGACACCGATCAATTCGGCGTCTACTACATCCGCGGACCGTGGTAAATCGGTTAACGGTTTACAGTTAACGGTTAACTGTAAACGGTAAACGGTAAACTGTTTAGCCGCGAGCGGGCACCATGCGGAGCATGGTCGGCGAGCGCGAAATAAGCGGAACATGAATATTCTCGTTCTCAACGGCAGTCCGCGAAAAAATGGAACCGTGGCCAGGCTACTGCGCGCCGTGGCCGAGGGCTTGGATGAAAAACATCAGGTCGATTGGATCGACGTTTACGATCTGAAGATGCAGCCTTGCATCGCCTGCATGAAATGCCGGCCGGACGGCGAGTGTTGCCTGAGCAAAGACGACGCCCATCGCCTTGGGCGGATGATCCGCGAGGCGGACGGCCTGATCGTAGGCACCCCGACCCACTGGGGCAACATGTCGGCACAACTAAAACTGCTCTTCGACCGCAACGTGCCGGCGTTTTTCACCCAGCGATCCAATGGACTGCCAATCCCGCGACACAAGGGCAAGCCTGCGATTATTGTTACTGCATGCACATGGCCTTGGCCGTTGAATTTTATTCTGGACGAAAGCCGCGGCGCCATCCGGGCGGTCCGAAAGATACTTCGCTACGGCGGCTACAAAATCCTCGGCACTCTGGTTAAGCCGGGAAGCAAACACAAGCCCGAAATTTCCAATCGGCTCTTGTGAAAAGCCAGAAGCCTCGGCGCCCGGTTTTAAGAGCCTATCTAATACTCCCCTCCCCATCCGGGGGATGGATAGGGTCAATACCGTTCAATTAAGCAGTGCTAGCAGGCACGGCTGGTCAACATGTTGTGCATTGGTGCCCTGGCGACCCAATATATGGGACGCCAGTGGATGCTGTCAGTGCTTAATTGAACGGTATTGGGGCTAAAACCCTGAAGTGACAATATAGTCTTCTTTCATGCCAAGCACCACACTTTTAAACATCTCCGCGCCACGGTTTTCAACAGGGCCAGCGTGCACTATAGGTAAGATAGGCTGGCGCGACAAAGATGATTTTTTATAACCGAACCTCATTCAATGGGAGATAGCTGAAAACACAAGGAGGGTTCGGAAATGACAATGGTCGGCGGTGCGGAGATCAAAGGGATTGTTCGGCACTTCGAAGATATTGATGACCTGCGAAGTCAAGTCAATCGGCTTCATCTCTTGGTGTCTCAGCGGGAGCCGATGGACCACTGGCCATTACAAGATGGGCGGATGCGCGTGAGCAATGGCTGAAACGCTATCTCCGGTTGACGCCGCGGGGTGTCAAAGGAACATTGCCGACAAGATCGTTGCGGGTGGCGGAGACTATGTGCTGGCACTGAAGGGAAACCAAGAAATCTTGCATCGTGATGTAACCGATCTGTTCGCAAAACTGTTGGAAGAAGATTTCGGCGACACGCCTGTGAGCCGTCACGAAGAATCCGAACGTGGTCATGGACGCACAGAAGAGCGGCATTACTATCAGATTTCCGTGCCGGCCGACTTTCCATAACGTGAGAAGTGGACCGGCCTGAAAACGTTCGGCTTGGCCATTCGGTGATGTCTCGTCAACGGTAAATAGACTATCGACTATCGCTACTACATCAGCAGTCTATCGCGTCACGGGCGGCGTTTTGCGGGCTGTGTGCGAGGTCACTGGGCCATCGAGAACAATCTGCACTGGCTGTTGGACATGACGTTCCGAGAAGACGGAGCCGAGTGCGAGATCGTTGCTTGGCCGACAATCTCGGCTGGCTTCGCCGGCCGCCTGGTGTTGACCCTATTGAAGCAACATCCCGGCAAAGACAGCATTGCCATGAAGCGTCGCCTAGCCGGTTGGGGCCCTGGCGTTGCGCCAGATGATTTTTAGGGGGGGTGCCCTACCGATGCCGGTAAATTAAATCACTAACTACCGACAGAGCCGGTAGTTATTGATTGTAAAGTGTGGAATGCACCTGAAATGCCCCCCTGCCGCCCCTGGTAGTAGACACTACCAGAAGAGCAAGCTATAATTGTGGCTCAGAGTTGAGGGATTCCAATTTTATCCATCGGTAGTCACCGCCTCACCCCTTGGAAATAGAAAAACGTCGGCTATTCGGAGGTATTTCATGGCGAAGCGGTTTGTTCGTCTTGACCTGTCTGACACCGCTCGCGACTTCTTTCCGATTGCCGTGGAGCCAGGCGTGGCGATGCTCGATGACTCTAATGCCCACAACCGAATTCTTCTCCGTTGGCTGGGAAGGATTGCGGCGGAATCCGTTTGGGAAGGCAATTCCGTCAACTTTTTCGTTCGGGACGATCATGGCGGAAGGCTCGAGGAAGCCGTTTGTCAACCCGTCATTGCCGCCGACCTAACGGGAATCCTTAAGGAGGATTTCGCCGTCTTGAAGAATCGAATCGAGAATGCCCGGCCGGAAACGGCGACCGAACGGGCGCTGCATAAGTGCGTCGGGCGATGGCTGAAGGATTTGTTGGATGATCCCCATCGCACGGATCACGACTGCTACTTTTTCCGCTATCGCGACGCTTCCGGCTGCTGGCGTCTCGTGTGGTGTTGGGGTTTTCAACGCCGTGACCGAGAGCCTGCGCCCGCGGTGATCTGCACCGATCCCGAATGCAACCTGTTGTTCGTGCGACGGCCCGGCCAAAGCCACCGATGCCCGAGTTGCGAAGCCGCCCTGCCGCAGCGATCCAAGCGCAAATCGCCCAAGCTCGGCTTGGCGGCGGCGCTGCTGCTGTTGATTTTGGCGGCCGGTTTCGGTTGGTGGTGGATGCACCGTCCGCGGCTTTCGGTCACGCCGACAACGTTGAGCATCGTCGAGGGCGAAATCGCCGACCTGAAAATCGACGCGACCGACGGAAACGGGCCTGTTACCGTCAAAAGCGACGATCCCGGCGTCGTGGAAGTCGTCGGAACCAACGGACTTGTCGGGCGCGGCGCGGGCAACACACAAGTCGAGGTCACTCAGGGCGATCGAAAGGTCGCGGTCGGCGTGACGGTCGAAAAGGGCGAGATTCTCTCGATCGCCTTTGCCCCCGACAGGCTGGTCGTGCCGGTGGACGACACGATCGAACCGCGCGTCACGGCGGACGTGCGGACCAAGGCCGGCCAGCGGCAGGCTAGAATCGCCCTCGACAGACTGGCGTGCGAAAAACAACCGGCGCCGCAATTCGCCCAATTCGACGCCAAAACGATGCGGCTGACGGGCGTTTCGCCGACCGAACCGCAGACGCCACAGACGTTGGTCTTGCGTTGGGGCGAGCGGCAAGCCTCCGCGTCCGTCGAGGTGGTCGTGCCTCCGCTGCGGTTGACGCTCGAACCGGCCGGCCCGATCGATGTGCCCGTTGGACAGATGCGTGGTCTGAAAGCCATCGCCGAATATAAGAGCGGGCGGAAGGCCGAGATACCGCCCCACCTGGTGCAGTGGCGGACGGAATCTCCCGAGAAGTTGGCGGGTTCCGAGAAATCTACCCGGGGTTCTGAAAAATCAGTCGCCGGTTCTGAAAAATCCGCTGCGGGACTGGAGTTACGGGACAATAAGGTCGCGGCGTTGAAGCCCGACGCCCGGCCGTTGGCGGTCTACGCCGTTTATTACAGCAACGAATCGAACCGCGTGATCTTCAAGTCGGTCGAAGCCGAAGCGGTGACGCTGCGGTTGAAGTCGGGGCAAGATGAGCATCGTCCGGGCGAGACGGGCGAAGTCCGGCTCATCGGTGAAACGTCGCGCGGCGAAGTCGAACTCGTGCCGGATTTGGCGTCCTTTAAGTCGTCGGAAGACAAGGTGTTGAAGATCGACGAGAAGTCGGGGGCGTATCGGGCAATTGCCCCCGGCGCGGCTACGATCATCGGTTCGCACCCCGCCGCCAAGGATCCGGCCACGCTGAAACTTACGGTGCTTGGGGAGTTGCCGAAACGGCCGGAGGACGGCCGGCCCAAAAGCGTCAAGATTCTCAGCCCTCATGGGCAGTCGGTGCAACTGTCGGTGGGCGCGGAGTTCGACGATTTCCGCGTCGAGGCCGAATATCCCGACGGAAGCGCCCGCACCGTCACCAAGGAGGCCACGCTGAGCACGTCCGAGCCGCCGCAAAACAGCCCGGTGGCCGTCAGCAACGGACGGCTGGTCGGGGTTCGTCCCGGGCGGACCGACGTCAAGGCTGAGTTCGACGGCGTCGCCGCCGAGCAACCGTTAGCGGTCGAGGTCGCGGCCAAGTTGGACATCGACGAGATTCGCTTGTCGCCCGCTACCGCCAAAACGCCGCGCGGCGAGACGATCTCGCTGTCCGCCGTCGGCTATAAAAACGGCAAGGCCATGGGCGATATCACCGGCCGGGGAGACCTTTCCTGGCAGTCCGACAAAACCGAGATTGTTCGAGTTGACGGCCCACGCGCGACGGGCGTCTCAGTCGGAAAAGGTTCCATCACTGCGCGGCTCGGGTCGGTCGTCAGCCGGCCGATGTCGATAGATGTTGTCAAGGATTTGCCCACCGAGCCGCTCATCGTGAAGCCCGAATCGCTCCGGCTGCGGGTCGGCGAGAGCGTCCGCATCGGCGCCGACGTGTCGATCGTGCGAGGCCAGTCGGATGTCGGCGGCCGGGCCGAGGTGACGCCGGAATCGGAGGCGGTTGTCCGCTACGATCCGGAGAGCCGTTCGCTGATTGGGGTGTCGCCCGGCAAAACGGCGGTGGCCATTGCCGTGGGCAGCGAACTGGTCGATCTGCCGGTCGAGGTGTTGCCGCTTTCGCCCAAACCAGTCATGGGCGGAAAAGTGGTCGTTGAACCGGCTGCGGCTAACTTGGCCCCCGGTCAATCGCTATCGCTACGCGTGTTTCTGATAACGGCAGACGGTCAACGAATCGACCGGACGGCGTCGGCGGACCTTGCCAGTTCCGATTCCTCCAAGGTGAAAACGGCGGGCGACAAGGTGTTGGCGATCGCCCAGGGCCAGGCCGAGATCAAAGCCACGCTGGGGGAGGTCGAACAGCCGGGCATCGCCTCCATTACGGTGGGCAACGCCGAGATCACCGAGCTACGGGCGGCGTCGCGGATACTCGACATGTCGGTCGGCGAGAAAGTGCAACTGAAAATCTACGGCGTTACAGCGGACGGCACGCAAGTGCTCTTTCCCCAGAGCGATCTGAAGTTCGCCGCCGGAGGCGATGATCCCGAGACCGTGCATCTCGACAAATCCGGGGAAATTCACGCCCTCAAGCCGGGCCGTGCGACGATCACCGTCCGTTGGCGAGACAAGCTCGATATAGAAGTGCCGGTCCGCGTGACGGAGAATCAGTTGACCGACCTGCTGATCGAGCCTGCCCAGGACGCGATCCGCCGCGGCGAGAGCGTGGACTACCGGGTAACCGCCCTGCAGGGCGGGCAATGCCGCGTGCTAGGTGCGAAAGACGGCGTTCAACTGTCGCTCAGCCCGCAGGAAGCGGACAAAGAAGTGGCTCAACTTGTCGGTCCCAAGAGTCCCATGACCGTGCAGGGCAAGAATCTCGGCCGCACGTTCGTTATCGCCGAGTACTCCGGTCAACGGGCGGAGGCCGTGCTCGATGTCGTCGACCACAGCATCGATCCCAAAGTCATCGGCGGCGGGAGCGCCATCATCGGCGGAGGGGGGGCGACGAAACCAGGTCGCCTCCACATTTACAATCCTGGATCGCCAGGGTACGGTCCAGGCGGGCCCGGTCGGCGGTCTGGCGTCACCATTCCCCCGGCCGCGTTGTCTGCCGGTCTCCGTTTTATTCCCGACAAGTTGCAGATGGCTAAATTTTCCCTGCCGGCGGGAGACATTCGCGTCGTGGAAGTTCTCGCCGACGGCCACGACGGCCGCGACGTGACGGCCGATCCGAATCTGCAGTTCCGCCAGGCGGGCACCGTTGTGCGGATCGAAAAAACCTCCGACGGCGTGTTGTTTCGGCCCCTAAGGGAAGGTCAAAGCCGTGTGACGGCGCAATTGGGTTCATTGGTGACGGGAGTTCCCCTGCTCGTGGTCGTGGGCGATGTCGCGGGCGATTTCGCCCGGCTCGTGGTTTCGCCGGAGCCGCTGACCATTTGGGCCGGCGAGACGGCCTCTTTCGACAGCGTAAGGCTTGACCCCGGCGGCGGTAATATACAGTTCAACATGAATTACCGGCTGGCGCTGCTGCCAGGGCAGACGATCGTGGAATCGGCCGGGGAGAAAAAACTTCGCGGCCTGGTCCCGGGCACGGCCCGCGTGATCGTAACGGCCGTGGACCCGATGAACCGGTACAACGAGGTTTCCACGACATCCGTGGTCCGCGTAGTCGCTTCCGATCAACTGTCGATCAAGCCGTCACAGATCCATTTGGAAGTGGGACAAGAAATGCCGCGCGTGGTCGTGACGGTTCGCGGGTCGGACGGGTTGGCCCGGCAGGTTTCGGCGACCCTGGAGAGCTTGGACGCGAATGTTTTGGCGCCCGATCCGCAATCGCCCGGCCGGTTCGTGGCCAAATCGTTCGGCGCTACACAAATTCGCGCCGTGTATCGCGGCAAAGAGGCGGTCGCCAAAGTGGACGTTTCCGGGAAGCGGTTCGTCCGCGTGACCACCGAACTGTACCCGGAGAATCAGTATTTCGAGGTTGGCGTGAAAGTGCTCGCGGCCGGATCGGAAGGTCCGTTGGAATACAGGGTTTATGTGGCCGGACAACCTCCGGCGGAGAAATGGACGCCGGCGGAAACGGCGGGCGGGGCCCTCCAAGTCGAGCTTCGCAGTCCTCGGATGGCGTATGGAGCGCACGGCGATCGATACGAACTGATTCTCGAGGCTCGCAGCCCGAAAGGCGGCTCGATCCAGCGCTACCCCTTGACGTTCCAGTTGAGTGCGATATTGAAAAGATTGGAAGATGGGGGAAATAAGTAAGGCAATTTTTTTGTTGATGGTTCATAGAACGGACTTCAGTCCGTTCGTGGTTCATGGGCGGATCAAAATCCGTCCTGCAAATGGTATGCATAAGGAGCCTGTTCTTCATGGCATTTCCCGATGAACGCGACCGGAATTTGATCCGGCAGGCCGAAAAGGTGGAAAATCTGGCGACCGACTTGTGCGATTGGCTGTCGGAGTTCAATCCGGCGCGGCGGGCCGCCGATTTGTTGCCCATCGCCGAAAGCGACGAGTTTGAGGTGCTTCAATTGCGGCGATTGGCCGGCAGTTTGTACACGTCGGCCAAGGTGCCGGTGGCGGCCGCGGCCTACGGCGCCTCGCAAGTCGGCAAGAGCTTGTTCATGGGCCAGGTCTTGAGGCCGCAGAGCGAAAGCCATTGCCCGATCGGCGGCGACGAAACCCTCGGCGAGCCGGCCTACTACAAGGACCTTTCGTTCAACAATGATCTGAACCCGCAATGCGGCGCCAACGAGGCGACCGCGCTGGTCACCCGCTTCACGACGAAAGACCGCATGGGCACAGGAGTGCCGCCGGACTATCCCGTGATGGTCCGGGCGCTGACGCGCGTCGAGTGGCTGCGGGTGTTGGCCCGCGGATTCTACAACGAGTGCAAAGTGCCGGACAAAACCTGGCAACAAGGCGAGTTGGAGGAATTGTTCGACAATCTGCATCGCCGCTGCGCCGGCGAGCAGGTCGATCGCAAGTGGCGCATGGACCTGCTCGACGCCTTCTCGTACATGCGCAACGTCGATCAACGCGGCTTCCAGGCCAAGGAGGCGATCATCAACGGGCTGTTGAGCCGCTACGCGCTGACGGACGAGGGCTACCTCGCGGCCGCAGCCGCGCTGTTTTGGGACAACTGGGAATCGCTGACGAACGTCTTCGTTCGCGTCAATAACTTCCTGCAGCGCATCACCGTCGCCGACCGCGATCCGGTGATCTTCGCACACTGGGCCACCGTTCGGTTCTTGCTCGACAGCCAGCACACCAAGGTCCACGAGCGCTCGACCTCGAAGCTCTGGAATCGCGTGGCCTGGAGCGACGTCCATCTGGTGCAAAAGGACAAGTGTTTTGTTCTCGAATACCGGCCCGGCAGCGGGCAGGGAAACGAAGACCAGGAGACCATTCAGGCGGGCATGTTGGAGTTGGCCGTTCCCGTGTTGCCGCACCGCCTGAGCGACGACTGGCGCAAGGTGATCGAGCAGATGGACTTTCTCGACGTGCCCGGCATGAAGGTTGGCTTCGGCGGCGGCGGCGGCAAAAAACGCACCGGCGCCGATACTCTCGAAGAGCAGATGGAAATCGTCAAACGCGGCAAAGTGGCGTATTTGTTCGAGCGCTACACAGACGAGTTGCAGATTCAGACCCTCTTGCTGTTGTTGCGAGGCGGCGGTCTAGAAGTCAAATCGCAAATGAAGTACCACGTCGAGAAGTGGGGCCGGTCCCGCTACGGCGAAAAAAACTGGCCGCAGAAAATCCGCGAAGAGGCATTGTTCATCGGCATGACGGGCATCGACGACGAGTTTCAGAACCACGATAATTACGCGGAAAAGGGCCTCTACGACAACCGCATGAAACAACTGCTCGACACGCTCGGCAGCGTGATGAACAATTTCGGCGGGCACGGCAAGGCGTTAACCAACGTCTACCCCATCCGCTACCCCGGCACCTGGGACGCCAACGCGGAAAAACGCGACGTGCTGGGCCCCGACAAATGGAACCATGCCCGCAAGGCGTTTCTCGAATCCGAAAAGGTGCGGCAGTACGTCCACGAGCCCGAACGCCGTTGGGACACGGCAATGCGCGACGACGACGGGGGGCAATCGCTCATCAGCGCGGGTTTCCGCGCTTTCGCGACCGCCGAGGGCAAACAGAACCAGCTTCAGAACGAGATCGCCGAGGTCCAGAACCGGCTGATGCAGCTTTCCTCCGGTTGGGTAGTGAGTTCCGATGTCAACGCCGACCGCGAAAAACGAATCGCCGCGGCGAAGAAAGTGCTCGACTGGCTTCAATCCGACGAGTCGTTGATCTACAACCGGGTCCACGCCTTGCAGGATTCGCTGTGCGTGGCCGACGGGGATGAGTGGCAGGTTTCCGACTGCATGGAGATGCAAAGCCGCCGCCACGGGGATCCTCTGTCGCGGCAACTTCGGGACTTTTTGCACGAATGGGCCGTCGCGATGGTCCCCAAGCGTTGGGAAGAATATTGCCGCACGCACGACGTCGGCGGTCCGTGGCTAGATCCCAACGAATTCAACGCTTTCACGCGTTTTGTCCGCGATTACCTGTTGACGGACGACGTGTTCAACGGTTTGATCGGCCATTTGGCGCCGGTGGTGAATTTGCGGACTCTGGACGAGGCCGCCCGCCGCCGCGCACGCCGCAAGTACGTGCGGATCATCCTGAACGACTACCTGATAAACCCCGGCCCGAGCATGGCGCCGATTGCGATCGAGGATCCGTGCAAAGAACGGGGCAAGGCGGAGGATGGAGATGATTTCGACCGATTCGGCCTGATGGCTTCGTTTCTTCGCCGCTGGACGAAGCGGCTTCCCCTGGCGCTGGCGTTGGGGGCGGGCGAGCAGGTCAGGGTTCCGTCCGGCAATAGCGAATTGACCCAAATTTTAGAACCATTCGAGAGGTAATTGTCATTATGCATATTCTGTTTGCCAATACCGGAGTCCAGATTGTATGCATTCCCTTGCGGGGCGGGAACCGCTATCAGGCCGTGCAGATCGGCTACGGCTGGCAGCGGTGCCGGTGCGGTTCCGGCGATCAGGCTCGCCGGTTTGAATTCATCCAATGGCAAATCATCCAATCGGGCGCGACGAAGCTGTTCTTGGCGGTCGACACCTCGTGCGGCGACCCGGACCTCGGTTACTTTTGCCAGACGAGCGCGTTGACGAAGGATTTTGTTGTTCGCCTGGAGGGTTTGCTGGACGTTCAAGGGCAGCCGCTGAAGGGGATTCCGCTGGTCGAGGTCTGCATTCGCCCGGCGACGGCCGCCGGCGACGCCAAGCACGTGCATCTGATCGTCGATTTTGGCAACAGCCGGACGGGGGCGCTTCTGTTGGAATTGAGCGGCGAGATCAACCGGACTCCGCAAATGCTTCCTTTCGAGTTGATCAACCGTTACCATCTCGACGCCTGGGACGAGGCGGGCGAGTACGTCAGCATGCCGGCCTCGCGGTGGTTCCCGTCGAAGACGCACTGGTGCAACACGCCGTATCTGCCGACGATGCCGCAGACGAAAATCGAATACCGCACTGTGGGCGAAGATGAAAATGGCGGCGGTTGGTTCGGTCGGGGCAAAAAAAAGGCGCGGCAGATTCCCGTCGAGGTGAAAGTCACGCCGCCGTTGTTCGACGATCTTTCCATGGTCCGCATGGGGCGCGAGGTGAACGACATTCTCCAGGCGATGCACGCCGAGGGGGACATTCGCACCGGACTGAGTTCGCCCAAGCGATACCTTTGGGCCGACGACGCGAGTTGGCTGGAAGGGGCGAACTGGCACATGGCCGACCCGTTCGACCGCTGCGGCGCGCACAACTACACTTCCGCTTTGAAAGGGCCGCTTCTGCGATTCATCCCCGAGGATGACGGCGATTTTCTTCTCGAGGATCGCGAACTGAAGGAGTCGGATTATGCCTTGGACTCGCCGGTGAAGCCGCGTCATGCTCCGCGGTGCATGATGACCGCGGCGTTGTACGAGTTGCTTTGCCAGGCGCATTCCCACGTGAATTCGCCGGCGTATCGGAACGCGGCGGGCGACGCCGGCCGTTCGCGTGAGATACGGAGCCTGACCCTCACATATCCCAGCGGGATGATCCAGGAGGAGCAGAAGCGTTTTAGGGCGCAGGCGCAGAAGGCAATCAACATTTTCGCCGCAACGCTCGGTAAGAGCCAGCGGATAAAGCCGGAATTGAATTTGAGCATCGACGAGGCCAGCGCGGTACATTTGACGTATATATGGAGCGAGTTGTGGATGTTGGGTCAGGACCCGCGACTGTGGTTCAGCGCGTTGCATCAGGCCCGGGTCGAAGGTGCGAATGCCGAGGCGCCGTCGCCGGCGCCATCGGCCGATTTGCCTGCTGCCCGGCGTCGCGGCCGGCCGGGCATCCCGCGTGGGGCGGCCGAGAGCTTGCGCAAAGACTCGAAGCCCGCGCAAGGGGGCGACAGCTCGAACGAAATCCGCATCGCCTGCATCGACATCGGCGGCGGCACAACCGATCTGATGATCGCCGCGTACGACTTCGAGTCGAAGATCGACGACGCCGTTCACGGACGGGTGCTGCACCAGGACGGCATTTCGCTGGGCGGCGACCAACTGGTCAAACGGCTGCTGGAGACGATCATCGTTCCCGGTTTCGCCGAGGCGCTGGGGATCGAGGACGAAGACGTGCAGTTGCTGTTCGGACCCGAGGTGCCCCGCAACCACGAAATCCGTGCGCAACGGGTCAACTGGATCAATCGTCTTTTCGTGCCCTTGGCGCATGCCTATCTGAACGCCCTGACTGACGGCGCCGACGACGAGCGGATTTCCCACACCGATCCGGAGATCGTCGATCCGGTGGTGGTCGAGTCGCTGCAAAAGGCGCTCGACAAACTGCGCGGTCCGGGGTACTACAACTCGCAGGAGCCGTTGGATCTGTCGGTGGACCATGTCGAATTTGAAGGCGTCGTCTACGATGTTTTCGACGACCTGCTGTTCGACTACTGCCAGCGCATCGTGGACCACGAGGCGGACGTGGTGTTGCTGGCGGGGCTGCCGTCGAAGCTTCATTGCATCCAGCAGTTGGTGCAGATGTACGTTCCGCTCTCGCCGTCTCGGATCGTGCCCATGCACAACCACTATGCCGGCAACTGGTATCCGTATCAAGACGAACACGGCCGCAACCCGGGCGTCGTCGTAGATCCGAAGAGTCCGGTCGTGGTGGGGGCGGCCGTCGAATTCATGGCGAAGCACGGGATGTTGCCGCAATTCAAATTCACGATGAAGGGCAGAGCTTGCGAGAATACGTACTACTGGGGCGTGATGCTCGCCGCCACCACCGGCATTCACGGTCCGAAAATTCTCTTTCAACCAGCCGAAGACAACGCCCGCGAGGAGATCACGGAGTTTTCCACCAGTTCACAGCGCGTGTTGATCGGGCGGAAGATCAACGCCGACGAGAATGCGCAGGCGACGCCCGTTTACCTACTGAAAATGACACCCGGCGACCGGATCGGCCGGACTGAAGTCCAGGTAAAGATCAAGCGATGTCATGCCAATAAGGACGAGGAGGAGACGCTGGAAATACAGTCGGTCTCCGGGACAGTCGCCGGCGAGGACGCCGTTCTCGGCGAGAACGTCCACTTCTCGTGGCGGACGTTGGCTGACGACCATTATTACCTTGACACGGGCGGTTTGGACAACATCGAGATAGGAACGAGGAAAAGGTGAGGTCCATCATGCCCAATTTATTTTCCGCGAAAAACGAGCCGCCCGTCGAGAGCCAGGCTGATGGTCCCGATTCCTCGCCCGCCGGCGCAGCAAGCAACAGCGGCGAATTGCCCGGACTGATCGAACGATTTGCCAAGCTCGGCCGGTTGCTGGATCAGACGAACGACTCGATGACCGCGTATCTGCTGCAGCGGGAATCTCAGGCCGTCGCATCCGGGGAACAAGGAGGCGCCGTTGCCCTGTTCGAGCGGATCGAGACTCTTGCGAAGAAACTCGACCAACTATCGGAGGCAATTCCGCCCCAAGCGGCGCCGGTCGACGACGCGGTCGTTTCGGCACTGGGCCGGCTCAGTGACGCGATCGCCGAGCAGAGCGAGGCGGTCGCCGGTTCGCTCCACGAGCTTCGGCGGCGCGTTGACGACGGCCTAGCCGAGTTGACCAAACGCCTGTGGCCCGTCCAGGAAGCAAAACAGGAGGCGGAAGCCGACGTTCCCGCGACCAGCGACGATTGGCTGCACGCCATTCTCGGAGCGATGTTGGCCAAGGACCCGTCGTTGGATTCCCAACGACGGCAATTTGTGCAGGATATTTTGTCGGACCATGCCGGCGCGTGTTCTCTGGCGGGTCAGTTGCTGGTGTTTCAGTCGACCTCACCCGAAAAGATGCCGACGCTGCTGAAGGATATCGGCGAGGCGTACTATCGCTGGCAACCCAAGCGGAGCGCGGGCAACCGGCCGATGGAAGAGGCTTTGGCCGCTTGGCTGCAACGGGCTTGCGACAATGCGGGCATCTCGAACAGCATCGCGCTGGTTCATCCCGGCGAACGATTCGATGCCACGCGGCACACGGCTTCCGGCCGAGGCGTGGAAATCACCGAAGTTTTCGGCTGGATCGTTCTGCGCGACAACGGGAAGGTGTACACCAAGGCCGGCGTTGCCATAAAGTAGGAGTCGGAAGACGACATGAAGGTCTATCAATGCACGAATACGGAGTGTAATTATCCCATCGAGCGGCCGACGCAGCCGTTCAAGTGTCCCAATTGCGGACGCCAGGGATTGGGTCAGTTCAAAGTTGTATCCGGTGTTCAACCGGCATCGGCGTCTCCTCCGGCGGCTCCTCCTATTCCTCCTTCTCCTCCTCCGGCGCCGGCGTCGCCTGTCCCGGTGATTCAAACGGCTCCGCCTGAGCATCGCCGCCCTGAGAAATCGTCGCAGCCGGTTTCGCCGGCGCGGTCCGTTCGGCCGGTCATTGCGTCGCCGCCGTCGACGCCGAAACCGGAGAAACCGCCGGCGAGTCCCGTCGTACCTCGGCCGCGCGGATTCGTCTGGTCGTTTCCGGAGCATGCACTGCCCGAGGAAAAAGCGTCGCCGCTGTGTAACGCGCCCGCCGTCGACGCGAACGGCCGTATTTATCTCCATATTCACGACCGCTTGGTCGCCCTGGAAGAGCGGAACGGCTGTCCCGTTGTCCTTTGGGAATATGTCACCGGCGGTCGGGCACCCGGCCCCGTCGTGCTCGGACAGGACGGCAACCTGCGATTGCACTGTAGCGACGGTTGTTTGCATTGCGTCAATCCGGCGGGCAAACAGGTTTGGCCGCCGGTCCCGGTCGGCCAGCCGTTGGGATACGCCGCTCCCGTGGTCGATGATCAGGGAAACACGTTCCTCAGCGTATTCGACGGCGGTCTGATTCGGGTTGACCCGGACGGGCGCGTGCCGAAGTCGGGACGTTACTTCCGCTCGCGCCAGAAGTTCAACTCGGGTGGCGTCATTCGCGGGGGAGTGCTCTACATCGGGGCGGAGGACGGCCATTTGTTCGCCGTCCAACTCGGCGACGAAAAGGGCGCCGGCCTGTGGAATCACGTCGCTGGACAAGGCCGCACCGGTTGGTATATCCATTGCCGACCCGCTATTACGGAAGACGGAGTGATCGTCGTGGCGGGTCGCGACGAATGTCTTTACGGCTTTGCCCCCGACGGCTCGTCGCTGTGGAAGACGCCGATGTCCGGTCAGATGCTCGGCTCGCCCGTCCTCGACCGCAACGGCCACATTTATGTGGGCATCGGCCAATGGCAACGCGGCCGGCAGCCGCAGGGACTGCTGGTATGCTCGGATGGAAATAGCCATAAGGTCCGCTGGGAGTATCGCGCGGCCGGGCCCGTGGAATCGACACCCGTTGTCGGCGACGACATGATCTATTTCGGCGACAATGCGGGCCTGATTCACGCCGTCGATTTTTCGGGGCGTGCGGCGTGGACGGCCCAGTTGGATGCTCCTGTTCGTTCCACCGGCACGATTTTCGCTCCCCATCGCCTCGCCTTCGGCTTGGACAACGAGACGCTGGTCGTCCTGGATTGTTCCGCTTCCGGCTGGGCAAAGTAGCAGGCACGCTCCGCGTGCCGTCCGCCGGCAGACGGAGCGCCACTGCTACCACACAGGGACTGCCAAAAACGGCGACGCGCCCTGTTTCTCTCATACAAGTGGGGGGGATTGTACGAAATCGCGGCTCTGCTAAACTAGTTAGTATCATTGGTTTTTTGTCGGGGGCATGTCATCTCCATAGTCGTAGGTATTTCAGGCGATGCCTTACACAGCGGAAATCAACAGTAGGAATCCAACTTGTTTTCTTTTCATGGTCGATCAGTCTGGTTCGATGAAAGCTCCGTTCGGTGCGGAATTGGGCAAAACCAAAGCCCAGGGCGTTGCCAACGCTATCAATAATCTTTTATATGAATTGGCCTATCAATGCACCAAAGGTAAAGTTTATCGCGACTACTACTATATCGGCATTGTCGGCTACGGCGGGGAGATCGGACTCGGATTCACCGGAGACTTGGCGGGTGAAAGATTGCAACCCATCAGCCAAATCGCCAAACATCCACTTCGGAAAGAACTACGGCGGGAAAAAGTGGACGACGGCGCCGGCGGGGTGATAGAGCAAACAAGCGAATTTCCCGTGTGGTTCGATCCCGTGGCGAAGGGTCAGACTCTGATGTACGGAGCGTTTCAGGCGGCGCAGGAGCTCATCCGCGAGTTTTTGGGCAAGTACCCCCATTGTTATCCGCCAATCGTCATCAATATCACGGACGGCAAGCCGACCGATAAAAACCCCGAGCCACTGGCGGCCGCACTTCGCGGCATGGCCTCCTCCGACGGAAATGTTCTTTTGTTCAATATTCACATTTCCGAGCGTGGCGAGCGGCCGATCTTGTTTCCCGCCGACGACGGCAATTTGCCGGACGAGTATGCCCGTTTGTTGTTCCGCATGTCGAGCCCACTGCCGCCCGAGATGCTCCTTCAAGCAGATGCATCATTGACCGAGGGATCGCGTGGCTTCGTTTTCAATGCCGATTTTGCTTCCGTAGTGGACTTTTTGGACATCGGCACGAGACAGGACAAACGCCTTTCTCAATAACCGGGCTGGATCATGGCAAGAGATTGTCTATCGTTTTGGCTTCCCAGACGCGGCTATCAACCCGAGGAGTATGAAGACGCCTCGGCTGCCGACCCGGTGACCGGGCGATTTGCCTTGTCTGACGGCACCACGAATAGCTCTTTCGCCAATCTCTGGGCACAACTCCTCGTTGCCGACTTCGTACAAAATGTCGATCATAATCTAACTCGTTTGGATGCGTTTTTTTTTGCAATCCAGAAACAATGGTACACAAGTCCCATTATCCAAGAGACATTAGAAAAAATTGCCCGCAACCCGTTGCGATTCTGGTTCATTAAAGACAAGTTGATGAAAGGGGCATTTGCAACGTTCCGGGGTCTTTCAATAACGTCCGCTCCCGGAGAGATTCCGCAATGGGAAGCGACGGCCGTCGGCGACACCTGTCTTTTTCACACCCGCGGCCCGACGTTGTTCAGTGCCTTCCCGATCGATCACTCGAGCAAGTTCAACAATTCCCCGAAATTGCTCGGCTCGCGCACGCCGCCCGATCGAATTCGTAAGACCCCCGCGCTGCGAATCCAGGGCAGCGGCCTCACCGACGATCGCCTGTGGATGATGACCGACGCCTTGGCCAAATGGTGTTTGATGGAACATGAAGGCGGACGCGATCCCTGGGGCGAAATCGACTCGATCTTGACGTGCCCGGAACCCCAACAACGTTTCTCCGCCTGGATTGAAGAAATCCGCTCCTCGCGAAAATTGCACAATGACGACGTGACGCTGCTATTGATCATTCTGTAGGAGGTGGACGCGTGAGTTGGCCCCGTTCGAGAGCTTATTTTGAGGCGGTGCAAAACCTCCGTTGGAGCATGAGCGACGAGGAACTGCGCGACGGACAGGCGGCACTCAACTCGCAAGAACTGCCGTTGTCTTGGAAGGGCGGGTTCGCTGTCGTCTTCAAAATCGAATGTCCCGCGACTGGCAACACATGGGCGCTGAAATGCTTCACCCGCGAAGTGGCCGATCAATGCAACCGCTACCGCGAAATCTCGGCCCATCTGGATCAGGTCAAGTTGCCGTTTACCGTCGATTTTCAATATCTCGAGTCGGGCATCCGCATTGCCGGCCGGTGGTTTCCCGTCTTAAAAATGCGCTGGGTCGAAGGGCTGGACCTGAATCAGTTCGTCGACAAATACGTCGATAAGCCCAAGACGAATATGCTTGATCAACTGCTTGGATATTGGCCGAAGCTTGCGCGGCGGCTTTACAAGGCGCGCATGGCCCACGCCGATTTGCAGCACGGCAACGTCCTGCTGGTGCCCATGCCGCGAGGCCGGCTTGCGTTGAAGTTGATCGACTACGACGGGATGTACGTGCCGAGCCTGGCGGGCCGGCCGTCCGGCGAGTTGGGCCTTCCGGCCTATCAGCACCCGCTGCGGCTCGACAACGGGACGTATAGCATCGAGGTCGATCGGTTTTCGCACTTGACGATCTATTGCGCGGTGCATTGCGTTCGGGTGGGAAGCCGCGAGCTTTGGCAACGATTCAACAACGACAATAATCTGTTGTTCCGGGAGGCGGATTTCCGCGATCCGGGCAAGTCAGACCTGTTCCGCGAGCTTTGGGAGTTGCCCGACGCAGACGCCCGGGCGTTGGTCGGCCGGTTGGCGTTGGCGTGTCGGTCGCCGTTGGAAGAAACGCCCTTGCTGGAGGAGGTTTTGGCCCAAGGCGATGGGAAGGTTATTCCGCTCAGTGCTCGCGAAGAGTCGGCGGTGAAGGCGCTGCTGTCGCCGAAGCCGACGGTCGTGCCGCCGAGGCTCGTCGTGGCGAAGGCAATCGAGGAGCCGCCGGTTGTCTTGGCGATGGCAATCGAGGAGCCGCCGGTGGTCTTGGCGCAGGTGGTCGAGGAGCCGCCAATGGTCGAGGTGACGGTGGTCGAGCCGGACCAAAGCGTGGTCGAGACCCGCTCGATTTTAGATGGAGGCACGTTGCCTGTGAGCTTAGTTGAAAATGTGGCACTACCGCCGCGGCGTGTTCATTATTCGTTTTTGCATGCGGTGGTCGTTTTATGCAATCGCAATGTGTTTCCCGTCATCGGCCGCGTCCTTTTGGCGATGCCTCGTGTCAGTATCGCTCCGGCGCGTGCGGTGGACCGGCTATTGCTGGCGATGGTTGGGAAAGAAAACACGATTTTGCACAACTTCGTCCGCGTTCTCGCCGTCATCGCCGTCGTCATCGGCCTGTTTATCGGCGGCAACAGTTTCCTTGAGCATTGGCAGGCATTTTGCGCGAGGGAGTTGGCTGCCGTGCAACAGGCGGAAAAAGAAGCGGCGAAGGAAAAGGCCGAAGAAAAAGCTGCCGCCGAGAAAGTAAAAGCCGACGCGGAGAAGGCTGAATTTGGCATGCAAATCCGTACTTTCAGTGGGCACGACTCAGTAACCTCTGTCGCGTTCAGCCCGGACGGCAAGCGAATGCTCATCGGATCATTGGACAAGATGGCGATCCTTTGGGACGCAAGTACGGGCGCGCAAATTCACGCCTTCATAGGAAATGAAGGCAGGGTAACCTCTGTCGCGTTCAGCCCGGACGGCAAGCGGGTGCTCACCGGGTCTGAGGATCGAAAGGCGATGCTTTGGGACGCAAGTACGGGCGCGCAAATCCGCACCTTCAGTGTGCATGGTGAGTTGGTAAACTCCGTCGCGTTCAGCCTGGACGGCACGCGGGTGCTCACCGGGTCTTATGACCAAACGGCGATCGTTTGGGACGCAAGTACGGGCGCGCAAATCCGCACCTTCAAAGGGCACAACGCCTCCGTAAGCTCCGTCGCGTTCAGCCCGGACGGCAAGCGGGTGCTCACCGGGTCGTTGGACAATACGGCGATCCTTTGGGACGCAAATACGGGCGCGAAAATCCGCACCTTCAGTGGGCATGGTGGGGCGATATCCTCTGTTGTGTTCAGCCCCGACGGCAAGCTGGTGCTCACCGGATCTGAGGACAAAACGGCGATCCTTTGGGACGCAAATACGGGCGCGAAAATCCGCACCTTCAGTGGGCATGGTGATTTGATATCCTCCGTCGCGTTCAGCCCGGACGGCAAGCGGGTGCTCACCGGATCGTGGGATACAACGGCGATCCTTTGGGACGCTGACATATCGAAATTGGCTATGCGGGAAAATGCTGCCGAAGAAAAGGCTGCCGCCGAGAAAGCAAAAGCCGACGCGGAGAAGGCTAATTTTGGCAAACAAATTCACACCTTCAGGGGGCACAACGCCGCCGTATCCTCTGTCGCGTTCAGCCCGGACGGCAAGCGGGTGCTCACCGGATCGTGGGATACAACGGCGATCCTTTGGGACGTAAGCACGGGCGC
>JBEKGL010000014.1:0-17469 GCA_050012815.1 Thermoguttaceae bacterium | reverse complement strand
CGGCATCGATGCGATCAGGGCTTGTTTCGAGCTGGGCGTCAATCATTTGGATACGGCCTATATGTACGGGGCCAACGGCGAAAGCGAGCGGCTTATAGCCAAGGCCCTTGGCAATCGCCGCGGCGAGATGATCATCGCCACCAAGGGCGGATTTCATTGGGGAGCGGACGGCAGTCAACTGCACGATGCCTCGCCGGCCGCGCTGCGCCGGGAGTGCGAGGAGAGTCTACGCCGGCTCGATACCGATCACGTGGAACTGTACTATCTGCACGCCCCGGACCCAAAAGTGCCTTTGTCCGAGTCGGCCGGGGAGATGAAGCGGCTGAAAGACGAAGGCAAAGTCCTGGCTTTGGGCGTATCGAACGTAAACCTGGAACAACTTGAGCAGTTCGCAGCCGAATGTCCGCTTGCCGCATTCCAGCCGCCATACAATATGCTTCAAAGGGAAATCGAGAGCGACACGCTTCCTTGGTGCCGCGAACACGGGGTGTCGGTGCTGGTTTATTGGCCGCTGATGAAAGGGCTTTTTGCCGGGAAGATCCGCCCGGGAGGGCTTCACGAGCACGACAATCGGCGAAAATATCCCCAATATCAAGGCGAAGAACTGCAAAAGAATCTGGAACTAGTGGAAAAACTCCGCTTAATCGCCCAAGACGCCGGCCACACGGTGGTGGAATTGGTAATCAATTGGATCTTGCGTCAGCCGGGCATTACATGCGCAGTATGCGGAGCGCGGAGGCCGGAGCAAATCCGCGAAAACGCCGGCGGCTCGGACTGGGAACTTTCCCACAAACAACTGGCAATAATAGAAGAAGCCATAAAACAACGCGGTCCCGCAAAAATAAGATCGGCGGTGTAGTATTTAACTATGTCTGCTCTGCTGGAAGCCTGCAATCTGATTCGTCTCCACCCTTTTGCTCAACGGCGGTTGTTGGAAAACATCTCCTTGACCCTCAACGCAGGCGATAGGGCGGCAGTGGCGGGCCCCTCGGGTTCGGGCAAGACGCTCCTACTTAGGGCCTTGGCGCTGTTAGACACAATCGACGGCGGCCGGGTATTATGGCGCGGCCATCCGATCCGCAACCAAGACATTCCCGGTTTCCGCTGCCGTGCGATTTATTTTCACCAGCGTCCTTCGCTCTTGGCCGACACCGTGGAAGCGGCTTTGCGGCAACCGCTTGCCCTGGCCATCCACCGCCGGCGGGAATTCAATAAGCCATGGATCATCGAGCGGCTGGCTTTTTTAGGCCGGGATGAAAAATTCCTGGAACAAAAAGTCGCCAATCTATCCGGCGGCGAGATGCAAATCGCGGCCCTGCTCCGCGCCGTGCAACTCGAGCCGAATGTGCTTCTGCTCGACGAACCCGCGTCCGCCTTGGATCCTAAAACCGCCGCCGCCGTGGAACAGTGGCTTACCGCCTGGATCGGCGAGTCACCCGACGCCCGGGCCATGATCTGGGTGACCCACGATGTAAATCAAGCCAAGCGCGTGGCCAACCGCATGTTGCACATGGAAAACGGACATCTATGAAACCCGAATATTTTGATCTCAGTTTTTGGCAAGTCGCCATTGCCACGTCGTTGATACTGATTAGCTGCGCGATTTCGCTGGCGCTGCAATTGGGATTGGAACGCCGTCTGCTCATGGCCTCGATCCGCACGGTGGTGCAACTTTTGTTGGTCGGACTGATATTACAGTGGGTTTTTGCTCCGGGCAGGCCGTGGTATGTGATCTTGTCGATTATCGCCCTTATGACGTTTGTGGCCGGAATTTCCTCGGTCCGCCGCACCGAACGCCGATATAAAGGCGTCTGGTCCGACAGCGTCATATCCATGTGGGCAAGTTCCTGGCTCGTTGGAGTTGTGGCTCTGATGGGCGTAATCCAAGTCACACAGCACGGACACCCCTGGTATGATCCGCAGTATTCCATTCCACTTATGGGCATGATTTTGGGCAATACGCTTAATGGCATCTCCCTGGGTTTGGATCGCTTCGGCGACGAATTGGCCGGCAAGCGCGACCAGGTCGAAACCCTGCTGGCCTTGGGTGCAACGCGCTGGGAGGCCGGGAGAAGTTCAATTCAAACCGCGGTCCGCACCGGAATGATTCCCACGATAAACACCATGATGGTCGTGGGTATAGTCAGCCTGCCGGGCATGATGACCGGCCAAATCATCGCCGGCATGGAACCCACCCAGGCCGTGAAGTACCAGATCGTAATCATGTTCCTGCTCGCCGCCGGCACCTCGATAGGCACGGTAAGCGTGGTGCTTTTGGCCTATTTCCGCCTGTTCACCGCCCGCCACCAATTCCTGCCCGACCGGCTGGTGAAGAAAGGATGAAGATTTGGAAAATAACTTTATCAAAACCCAATAGCTTGGAGCAACTAACACCCTTACCACGCGCCGGATTTTCGGATTCCGGTGGAGGAGATATCCTCGCGGAAGATTTCCGGGGGGACGTCGCGGCAGATGGAACGTAAGACTTCGGGCAGGTCCAGATCGGCCAATTGCATGAAGCCCGTGCCCAGGTCGCGGCCGAAGACCAGGAAATGGCAGCCGCGACCGGAGATGTATTCCAAGCAGGCGCGGCAGGCGGCCGTGTCGTTGTGATAATATCGGTCCATGGCTATGCGCCGCAGCGTATCGGCTCCGACTAGGAAAGTGGCGCCCGGAAAGAGTCGGGCTTTTTCATCGAACGTCGCCGCCCTGGTTAATAACAAAGGCTGCTCAGGAGAAAACTGCTTGGTTCGCCGGTCGATCTCGTAATAATCCAGCGGCGGCTTGTCCGGATTGAGAATCGTAATCTCCATGATTACCGGTTTTTTCAGCAAGTCGGCGCCTATTTCGGCAATGCGGCGATGACCGACGTGTAAGGGATTAAACGCCCCGGAAAGAATGGCCGGATTGGCCGGAATGGTTTTACCGGTGGCGGGCAGGAATGCCCGCCCTCCTTCGGAAACGATTTCCACTTTGCCCAGCAACAAGTCCTGCCACGGCCTAAGCGCCGTCGTGCGCGACTCCTCGACTTTTTCGCCTTCGAGCAGATCCAAAGTCAAACGATTCTCAAGGCTGCAACTCTCGGCCACGGCATTAAGCAGCATCCGGCCGGCCACGTGTTCCTCTTCCGACCGGCTGCGCCGGTCCTTTAGCAATTCCAAGGACCAGGTTGCCGTTAGCGCGGCGGTTTGCAGGGCCACGTGGATCCGGTGCGATCCGCGCCTGGGCCGATCGGTAAGCAATCCGGCCGTGCAAGCCACGCCGGCCAGGTCAACAGACTGTGGGTCATTTACATTGCCGGACAGGCCGGATGATGGACTTTGCGTGGTCGTAGCACCCAAGGCAACGTCGGTTTGTCCCAACTTGCGGGCATGAAGAAACGCGGCCATGGCCATTGCCCGGGCGGTTCGATTCGAGCAGAACTCGTCGGGCGGGCTGCCCAGGTAGTCGATCATGGCCTGGTCTGAATAAGGCACGAAGGCCTCGAGCAAGGTCCGCGAGGCCCCGGGCACTTCGAGCAAATCGGCGATGGCCCGACTGCCCCCGCCGGCGGCAGCCAGCACGATCCGCGTAGGCGCATCGTGAATTTGCTGGACAAGTTGATCGGTTGAAAGAGTCATAAGTTCTGAAGTTTTCAGTTATCAGTTTACAGTTTACAGATAAGTGGGCCAGGGGATGTGCCGGCGGCGCGAAATTGCAAGCTGTTTTGTTCAACCTTCTTCATTCTACATCTTGCTCCCATTCTTACGGGAATAAAAACGTCTCAATATTTTTCCTTTCCCGGCGAATTACCTTTAGACCGAAGCCGGTGAACAGGTCGCCGGCCCAAGCAACAGCCAAAAAACTATAGGGCCCTATTGTTTAAGGAGACGAGAATCATGATTAAGAAGGTAATCTTTATTGGTCTTGGGGGAGCGCTTTTGTGTGGATTGTTTGTCGGTCGGGACGCGATCAGCTACGTTCGCACTTCGTTTGGGTACTTAAAGCAGTCGGCGCAAGAGGCCGTGCCCATCGAGTTCCAAATCGAACGTGCCCGAGGGCTGATCAAGGACCTGGTTCCCGAAGTTCGTAAGAACATGCACGTCATTGCCAAGGAAGAAGTTGAAGTGCAGAGGCTCGAGGAACAAATCGCCGACGCCGAGGCTCGCTTGACCAAGGAAAAGGAGCAGATTTTCAAGCTGAAATCAGATCTGGCCGAGGCCAAGCAGCAATATCATTATGCCAGCCGGACATACACGCCCGCCGAGGTTAAAACCGATCTGGCCAATCGCTTCGAGCGATACAAAACCACCGATGCCACGCTGGCCAGTTTAAAGGAAATTCATACCGCGCGGGAAAAGAGCTTGCAGGCGGCCCGGCAGAAGCTGGAAGGCATGATGGCGGCAAAACGTCAATTATCGGTGGAAATCGAGAACCTGGAAGCTCGATCGCAGATGATCGCCGCGGCTCAGACTACCAGCGACTACCAGTTCGACGACAGCCGGCTGGGCCACGTCAAGGAACTGATCACCAATCTGAAAACACGCATGGAAGTAGCCGAAAAGCTGGTCAATGCCGAGGTCAATTTCCACGACGAGATCCCGCTGGATCAACCCAATTCCGAGGACATTGTAGACCAGGTGACGGAATACTTCGCACCTCCCGCAACACCGGTGAAGGTGGCGTCGAGCGTGAAATAACAGATGGTGGGCAGTGGGCGGTGGTCAATGAGGGGTGGGCAATTTATTGCCCACTTAGAGCGGTGAGGAGGTGGGCAGTGAACTGCCCACCCCGGAATACACTAGTGGGCAGTGAACTGCCCACCCCTGAACTGCCCACCCCTGAACTGCCCACCGTCCAATTCCCTAACCACTAACCCCTAGTCCCTAATCCCTAGTCCCTATTAAAATGATTAATTTGGCAGACAGATTTCGGGGATTGTTAACCATGGAAATCGGCGGCACACTGCAATCCGACAAGTTTATGATGTGGATCGACGCCGTGGGAGGCTATTGGGTTTGCCTGAACGATGAGATCACCATTGGCCAGCCGGCGGCGGGGAATATCGACGTGCCGATCCTGGGCGACATATCGCCCCGTCACGCCCGGATACACCGCGACGGCGAAGGATACCTGATCGAGGCGATCCGCGAAGTTCGCCTGGACGGGCGAGCGGTGCGTACGGTTGCATCGTTAAGAGACGGTTGCGGCATTGAGTTGGGCGAAAGCGTGCGATTGATTTTCCGCCGCTCCCATGCCTTAAGCGGGACGGCCCGGCTGGATTTTGCCAGCCGGCATCGCACCCAGCCTTCGGCCGACGCCGTGCTGCTGATGGCCGATTCCTGCATACTCGGACCGAAGCGGCATAGTCACGTAATGTGTCGCAATTGGCCCAGGGAGGTGATTTTGTACCGCCACGACGAGGAACTATATTGCCGCACGACCGGCAACTTCAAAATCGACGGCGTGTTATGTAAAGATCGGGGTCGAATTACACGCGATTCACATATTACCGGAGAGGGTTTTTCGCTGAAATTGGAAAGAATAACCACATAAAGTGGGCAGTGGACGGTGGGTAATGGATGGTGGACGGTGATTATTGAATAGTGGACATATCAGGGATGGGCAGTTCACTGCCCACTAACCGTAAACAGTTCACTGTAAACGGTGAACGGTGAATGCACGATGAAGCGTATAATGCGGGTGTGGGGAGGAAAACGACATAACTTCTTAATTCGATTGGACTTAGCAGTTATTCAATTTTAAATTTGCGATTTGCAATTTTCAATTTGCAGTCAATAAAAATAGGTCGCGGTAGGGCGAGGATCGGGATGTTATAATAATGGTTCGGGTATTTGTTGGGACGGCGGTTGTACTGTCGTCCTGGGCTGGAAATACGACTTCCATCCCAACAAGCCCCGCCGTGGAGCGAGATGGCCATGAAAGAAATGGTTACTGCCGTGGAACCGAACGGACATAAATCGCCGAAACCCGCCGTTGTCCCGCCTCCGGGCGCAATGTCTGGTCCGGTATCCTATCAGGCGGCCAAATTCGTATATCCAGGCGGATCGCGCCCCTTGGACGGGTACACCATCAAGCGCGGCGTGGGCCAGGGCGGATTCGGCGAAATCTATTATGCCCTAAGCGATGCCGGCAAGGAAGTGGCACTGAAACTCATCCGCCGAAATCTCGACGTGGAACTCCGCGGCATCCGCCAGTGCCTGAACATAAAGCATCCTAATCTGATCGACCTTTACGACATCCGCCAGGACGCCCAGGGCGACACCTGGGTAGTAATGGAATACGTCAGCGGCCTGTGCCTGCAAGAGGCCTTGGACAACAATCCCCGTGGACTGCCGGTCGATGAAGTGCTGGCCTGGATCCACGGCATCGGCGCGGCCGTGGCCTACCTGCACGATCACGGCATAGTGCATCGCGATCTAAAACCCGGCAACGTTTTTTCCAACGAAGGCGTGGTAAAGGTGGGCGATTACGGCCTGTCGAAATTCATCTCCTGCTCCCGCCGCAGCGGACACACCGAAAGCATCGGCACGGTCCACTACATGGCGCCCGAAGTGGCCAACGGCCGCTACGGCAAGGAGATCGACGTTTACGCCTTGGGTGTCATTCTATACGAGATGCTCACCGGGCGGGTGCCCTTTGAAGGCGAGAGCGTGGGCGAGGTGCTGATGAAGCATCTTACGGCCAAGCCAGACGTGTCCATGCTCTCCGATCCCTTCCGCGACGTGGTCGCCAAGGCATTGGAAAAAGACCCCGATCACCGTTATCGTTCGGCGGCCGAGATGCTTGCCGCCCTGCCGCAACCGAAGCAAGCCTTTCCAGGCGACGGCCGGTTGCCGCCGGGCCGGCCTTACGCGGGCGACGTTCCGCCGGAAAACGGCTCCAAAAAACATCTGGCCGAAACCATTGTCTTGGCTCAAACGGCCGACGACGAGCCGGTGCTCCGCACTATTAAACAAGGGTGGGCGCACGTCCGCAAGACTTGGAAGGAAGCCGACTTGCCTCCGCTTGTAAAAATCGGCCTGATCATAGGGATAATAATCATTTTGGCCGTCAGCGGTGGGGGGATTATTCCCATCACGATTGCACTGTTTTTCTCATATTGCGTTTATCGATTGATTAGAGCGCTCATACTGGGATGGCAGGGACCGCGACCCTCGGGCGCGCAATATCCCGTTTCGCAGCCTCCACACCAGGCGCCGCCGCCGGAAGGCCGGCCCGGCGCATCGCCCGCCGCCGCCGTTCAGGATCAACGAAAACAGGAATTAAAAGCCGCAAAGAAACGTTTTGCAAAAGCCATTCCGGCCTTGGTGTTGGGCACGCCCAGGGAACGCGTCGCCGAATTATTAGGCTCATTGCTTTTAAGCACCTTGGTGGCCGCAGCCATGACCGTGGTGATGACGTTGGTTAGCAGTCATTTCAACAACGCTGTCCCCAAGCCCGAGCAATGCGCTTGGCTGTTTTTGACGACCATTGCAGGCGCGTGGATGGTGTTGATTCCGTCGAAGCTTTGGGAAGGCACCCACGGCGATGCGGCGCTTAGACGGTTTGTAATGATGGTGCTGGGATTGGGCCTGGGCGAGCTGGCCTACTTCATAGCCATGTTATTCATGATCGATTTGCCGCCATCGCCGCATTTTCACTCTCCCAACTATAATCTACCACATAATTTTTACAGCGACGGCCGGCCCATGCTGATGGCCTATTTAGCATGCTTCGGCGCTTTGTTCTTTATTATCCGATGGTGGACACAGGCCGATCCCCTGCGTTCAAAGCGCCTCAGGATTTGGTCGCTATTGATTACCGTGGCAATGGCCATGATCATTGCCTCGATAGTGGATTTTCCCCAACCCTGGCTGCCCATGGTCGCCGGCGCAATTTCGATTACAGTGCAACTATCCAGTCCCTGGGCATATCCGGGGAAACAAGGTCGGAAAACATAACAATAAATAACGGCCTCCGAAAAACGGAGTTATGATATGGCAGTCCTTTCCGTCGGTCCACTGATAATAATTTTGCTGATAACCTTTGTGCTCTTGCTGTCGTTCCGCCAGACACGCATGGTCGCCGGTATATTGTTAGGCTCGCTGCTGGTGTTGGGAGTTTTGGGCGTGTTTGCATATCGCTTTTCCAGCGTGCAAAACCCCAATCGGGTGGTTCAATTCAATTATTCCCAACCTGCCGTGCAAATATCACAAACCAGTGACGGAGTCAGCGTCCCTGCCCGCAATGTTCAATCCGACTACCAGGTTCCACTTCCACTGGGTTACCAAGTCGTTGGGAAGCCGTCGCAGGTTGCCGAAGCGCAGGCCGCGGTGGCAAAAGCCGTGGAAGAGCAAGCCGCGGCAGCAAAAGCCGTGAAAGCGACGGCCACGGAAGTATCAGCCACTGAAGAATGGCCCGGGAACTCGCAAAATCACACCGAGTCGTTTTCCGAAGCAGTACAGGCGGACCAATCGCCGTTTGTGGTGGGATCCGACAGAAAGACCTGGTTAGTAATCGGTCTGATTGCCCTGGTGGGAGTGGTGTTTGTCGGCGGATTGGCGCTAGTCATTATTATGTTGTTGATTCCGAAAACCCGGGCGCCGGGAATCGCCATGCTCTTGGCCGGTTTGATCATGTTGGTGGTTATCTGCGTGGGATTTTTCTTATTTGGAACTATAACTGATTTCGGAGGCATTCCGGGCGTCGTGCGTTTGACTCCGCAACAAGTCCGGCCCCGGGTTCCGATTGCCCCGATTCCAATCGCATCGCCGCAAACTCCCGCAAATCAGTCCTCGCAAGGCGTGCAGCAGACCGATTACAAACCCAATTCCAAGGAACTGGTCAATGTTTACGAATTACTTCTCAACGACTATAAGACGCTCACGCGGCCATTGAAACTGGAAATAAAGGATGATCTTAAAGAGAAAGTCGGCACTCTACGGATAAACGTCCAGGATATCGGACAAGTTACCATTTCCGGATCGTCGTTCTTGATCAATTCAATAGGCCAGGCATTGGCAAAGGCAATGACGGAAAAAATGAAGGAAAATAACGCACCGGCGGGCGTCGCCGGAGAGAGCGCCGTAAATGTCAGTACGGTAGCATCCGTTCCTTCCGATCACATCGCCGCGCAACCGACATTGGCGGTCGCTTTGGAGCATGGTTCTATAGCGGAAAAACCGCCGGCCAAGAGCGATTCCGTCGAAGTGGCGAAAACTTCGCCGGCCGCCGCAGTTGAATCGGCAGTTTTGCCCAAGAGCGACGCCGTCGAAACCGCGAAAGCGCAATCCGAGTCGAAGCGGCCCGACTGGGTCGGCAAGCCCCCGTTCTTATACCGCCTTAATAGTTCCGCTGATTTCCCTGCTTATTATCAAGCGGTAAATAGTAAGCCCAGAGAAGGCGATTGCTATGTGATGAGCATATCTACCGATCCATATACAACTACACTGGAATGTGAAGCTAAAATTCCCGAAGTTCTACAGTCGGCCGTGTACCAATTCGTGGAAAGATATCTCGGACGCCAGTGGATGGGCTATGTGCAACTATCGCCCGATCAACTTCGCCAATTGGTTGTAACCGAATATGAAGAGACCAAGGATTTTTCAGTTGGCAAAATGACCCAAGTCCACCTGCTTTTGAATTTCGACAAGAAGGTGAAAACACTAATCGACGAAGCAATACACGTTCGGTTGTTTAACAATCGCGCGGCCGTCGCGGGCGCGGGATTCGTCGCCCTCTGGCTGCTCTTGGCCGTAATCTGGGGCTATCTGAAATTGGACCTGTCCACCAAAGGGGCCTATCGTAATCGCTTGCGGGCGGCCGCCGGATTCACCATACTAATCATATTGACAATGACAATGAGTATGTTGGTTGTCTTAGCCTGATGGGTTTACGGTTTACAGTTTTCAGGTTTCAATTTATAACATATTACTGTAAACTGTGAACTGAAAACTGAAAACTGTGAACTTTAAACTCACGCCGTGCCCGCTTCCAGTCAATCCGATAATTTGTTGATCGATCGCATCCGTTCGGGCGACAGCGACGCCTGGAACGAGTTGATCGCCCATTACGAAGGCCGACTCTTGGCCTTTATCGAGAGCCGCACGAAACATCGCGGCGTGGCCGAAGACCTGGTGCAGGAGACATTTATCGGATTTCTGACCAGCCTGCCGAATTTCGACCAGCGCCGCTCGCTGGAAGGATATCTTTTTTCCATCGCCGCCCATAAGTTGACCGATTATTTGCGTCGTGAAGGCCGCCGGCCGGCCTTGCCGCTGGTTCCCGACGCCTCCGACAGCAGCGATTGGGAACCGCAAGGCCCGGGGCGCGGGGCCAGCAGCATCGCGCGCAGCAGCGAACGCCGCCACCTGGAAGAAGACGCCTTGGTCGCCGCCCTGGGCGACCAGATCGAGCATTGGCGCCGTCAGGGCCAATGGGACAGGCTCAAATGCGCCGAGTTGCTCTTTGTCCGCGGCTGGTCCAATAAACAAGTCGCCGACCGGCTGGGCATTTCCGAGCAGACGGTGGCCAACTACAAGTTCGAATCCGTGGCCAAAATACGCAATGCCATTCGCAAACAGGGCCTGCCGGAAGAAGTATTTCCGGAATTGTATGAATAAGTTTACAGTTATCAGTTTTCAGTTTACAGTTTTTTACACTGTGAACCGTAAACTGTGAACCGTAAACCGTGAACTTAAATCATGGAATCTGCCCTTATAGCCTGGCTTCGCGAACGACTGCCGCCGCATCCGCTGCTTAGGCTGGGGATCGGCGACGATGCCGCCGTTTTGAGCATGGCAGGCGTGGAGCAGTGCGCAATTACCGTTGACGCCTTGACCGATCACGTCGATTTCGAGCTTTCCCACGGCGACGATCCCAGGCGAGTGGGCCGCAAAGCGTTGGCCGTTAATCTCAGCGATTTGGCCGCCATGGCCGCCGAACCGCTGGCCGGCGTGGTGGCCCTGGTCTTGCCCAAGCAAAACGGCATGAACTTGGCCCAGGCCCTGTTTGAAGGCATGTTGCCCCTGGCCGAAAAGTACAATCTGGCCCTTGCCGGCGGAGATACCAACAGTTGGGACGGGCCGCTGGTGATTAGCATCACGCTTTTAGGCAAAGTTACCCAGCGCGGTCCGCTTCGGCGCGGCGGGGCCAAGCCGGGCGATCGAATCCTTGCCATCGGGTCTTTCGGCGGCAGCATCTTGGGCAAGCATTTCGATTTCCAACCCCGCGTGGAAGAAGCGTTGCTATTAAACCAGCGCTACCAACTCCATGCGGGCATCGATGTGAGCGACGGCCTGTCGATCGACCTTGCCCGCATGGCTAAAGAAAGCGGTTGCGGGGCGATTTTGCAAACTGACGCTATTCCCATTGCTGACGAGGCCCGGCTCTTATCGCAACAGCGCCCTGACGGCCTTTCGCCATTGGATCACGCCCTTGGCGACGGCGAAGATTTCGAACTGCTCCTGGCCGCTCCGCCGGACGATGCCCAGCGCATCCTGGCCGACCAACCGCTCGATGTTCAGATAACCGACATTGGCGAATTCATCGCCGAACCCGGCCTATGGCAACGCGAAGCAGGCAATCCCAAGAAACCGCTTGTTCCCCAAGGCTGGGAACACGATTTCAATTAATAATCGTTCCCTCTCCCTTTGGGAGAGGGTTAGGGTGAGGGCGAGTTGCAGATCAAACACTAGAACAAGGCCCCTCTTGTAAGTATACACATGTTCATATAAAATGATCGTATAGTTTAACAACTGTGGCAGACATCATAAATCGGAGGGCAATTTTATGTCTTGGAAATTTGAAAAAGAAAAAAAAGATGGATGCAGTTACTATGTGTCACCAAAGATTCATTCCATAGCAGAGTTTTTAGATTGTATAAATGATAATTGGGAAGATTGGTATGATAAATCAGATAAAATCTGGCATCCACAAGAAGATTTACCTTGGTTCAGAGGTTGCGAAAAAGATAATGATGAACTAATCCCCGGTATTTATCGCGAGAATATACATGGTTGGAAATATAAGGCAGACGTTGCTGAAGATATGAAAGCCGAGTTTGCAAGAAGAGCAGTGCCTTTTCTCAAACAGCATCAACACTTTCGCGAAGGTGAATATCTACACCTTATGCAACATTATGGATTTCCAACACGTCTATTAGATTGGACTGAAGGCGCTTTAATCGCCCTTTATTTTGCCATTAGAGCCGTTGATATTCCAGGTCGCGTCGATTGCCCATGTGTCTGGATGTTGAATCCATCTTGGTTGAATTATGTAAATGATTTAACTGAAGGAAATAATAGAAGAACAGAAAATGGTAAATCGAAGGTACTTTATACTGATCTTTGGGCAAGGGAAAAATATGATCAAAATAAAATCATTTATGAACATTATTTAAAGGATGAAGAAAAATTGGGCAAGTATCCTATCGCTGTATTCCCGCCATATATAGATGCCCGGATAGATGCTCAAAAAAGCGTATTTACAATTCATGGCACAGAAAAAAATGGTTTTTGGAATTTGATGGAGAAATTCCCGGATGATGCGCAGTTTGCTAAAATATTAATAATTGGAGATAAGGTTGAAATAAAGAAAATCAAAAAATATTTAACTCGATCGGGCATAACAGAAACAACTCTATTCCCTGATTTGGAGGGCCTTTCGCGGGAAATCCAAGAGGAAAATAAGATGAAAGTAAAATATCCTTGACGTTTACTTCAATGCCGAAATTGATTGCAAATCAAGGATAAAATCATCGCGAACCGCCCTCACCCTAACCCTCTCCCGGCGGGAGAGGGGACGAGTGGTATAAGCTGCCAATCTTCAAGAACTCTGCCCGTAATTTTGCCGCACCCAGGCGCGGAACGAACGGATCCAACTTGTTTCGTCGGTTTCCTCGCAACGATCCAAAAAGCGGCGTATTTCATTAAGGTCCAGGAAAGGAAAGGCGAAACTATGTTGCTCTTGGGCGTAAACTCCCTCGGCCCGTAAATGAAAGACTCGAAGGGAAACGCCGTCGTAGAGCCAGAGTTCGGGCACGCCCAGATCGGCATAGATACCCATTTTGTCCAACGAGCTGTGGGAAATATCCACTTCAATGGCTAAATCCGGCGGCGGTTCGGTCGCCAAATCGATGTCCTTTTTACCCCGCACGCGCGGCTCATTCAAGACATAATAGCATTCGTCCGGCTCCAATCCCCTTTGCTTCAATTTGATTTTCAAGGTCGTTGCACCGCCGCTACGAATGGGAATATTGAGTTCTTCTGTCAAAGATTCTATCATTCGGCCCAATAACCTGTGAAACCATTCATGCTCTGGCGATGGCGACATGATTTCCAAACACCCCCGATCGTAGGTGAAGCGGATGCCCGCGCAATCCGAAGCGCCAAGGGCTTCAAAGATATCCCAAGATATATTGGAAAGTAGAATACGGGTTTCGGCTTGAACAGTTGAAACAGACATGATCGTATTATGATGCGGTAGAGGCAAAAGGCATTTGCTCCACGCGAACGACATGCAACAACGAGACCAAGTTGCATTCTCTGGCAACTCCGCTTCCGGGCGCAGTCTCTTCACGCCCAATATAAACCTCCCGGGAAGTAACCATTGCCATTTCCGGATGGCGAATATCATATATTTTACCGTCGGTTAAATGAATGCGCAATGGTACGAACGGCTGGCGGCGAAGCTCATCGCGAAGTTTTTCCGGACGGAGCATTTTCAATTCCTCCCTTTCATATCAATCCTACCGCCCGATAGAAGTATTGTCAAGCATTCAGGAACGCATATTACACGTATTGCGAGAGCGTTTTAATCGCATTGCCCTGCGGATTGCGGATGGTCACTTCCAGCGGCATTTGACCGGGCAGGCTGTGCGTGGCGCAGCCGAAGCAGGGATCGTATGCGCGGAAGGCCATCTCGACCATGTTCAGCAGTCCTTCGCGGACCTGGCCTTTTTTGATCAGTCCCTGGGCGGCTTTTTTGACCGACATGCAGATGGGCGCGTTGTTGTTCGTCGTGCCCACGATCAGGTTCACCTTGGTCAGAATTCCGCGCTCGTCGGTGGTGTAATGATGCGTAAGCGTGCCGCGCGGGGCCTCGACGCAGCCCACCCCGTCGGTCGGCGTTTGCGTGGGCAACACGCGATATTCCTTGCCCGTTATCTGCGGATCGGTGGACAGTTCCACCCAGTGCTCGGCCGCGTAAAGCAGTTCGACCAGCCGTGCCCAGTGAGTGGCCAGCGTGTGATTGATCGGCTTGCCGCCAAGGGTTTCGTACATGCGTTTGTACTCGGCGGCGGCCAATGGGGTGGCCATGCCGTCGGCGGCGTTGCAGCGAGAAAGCGGCGTGGCCTTGTACACGCCCGAATCCTCGCCGTCGACAAAACCTTTCCAGCCGATCTTTTTCAAATACGGGAATTTCAAATACGACCACGGCTCCACGCGCTCGGCCACATATTCCCGATACTGCGAGCAATCGTATTTGGCGTGTTCCTTGCCGCTTGGACTTGTAACGCGGATCTTGCCGTCGTAAAAGTTTGTGCGGTTTTGGGCGTCGACCATGCCCATGTTGTAGGTTTTATGGACGTAGATGTCGCCGGTGATGAGTTTCACGTAATCGTTATTTTTCAGGACGATATCATCGAAAATCTTCAGCGAGAATTTTGCGAATTCGACGGCTTCGCGGCCGCGGGCTTCGATTTCCTTGCGTTGATCCTCGTTGATGCCCCGGCTCACTCCGCCGGGCAGGCCCCAGTTTGGATGCACGCGCCGGCCGCCCATCATTTTTATGAGTTCGTGTCCGTCGTGCCGCATCTTCAAGACGTGCTTGGCCACGTCCATGCCCACCTTGGCCACCACGCCCAGAATGTTTCGTTGGGCGGGCGGGGCCTCGGGACCGACCACGAAATCCGGGCCGCCCAGGGCATAAAAGTGCGTGGTATGATCGGTGGCGTAAAAAATGCTGTAAAAAAGTTCGCGGAGCTTCTTGGCCGTGGGCGGCGGATCGACGTGGAACAAGGCGTCCAGCGCCTTTGTGGCCGCCATGTGATGGGCCTCTGGACACACGCCGCAAATCCGCGCCGTGAGGTTCGGCATGTCTTCAGCCGGCCGGCCCACGCAGAATTTTTCAAATCCCCTAAGCTCGGGAATCTGCAAATATGCGTTGGCCACGTCGCCTTGATCGTCCAGAAAAATGTCGATCTTGCCATGTCCTTCAAGCCGTGTAATCGGGTCAATTGATATCCGCTTCATCGAAAAATTCTCCTACCGGTAAATAAATCACCGATGATAATTTCAAAATACCAATCTATTCTTTCCACAATTTCTTTGTGATCATTTGGGACTAAATTTTTTATCAAATTCTTTTGTAAATTCGTTTCTGATCTTGTCACCATATTCAAGCTTTTCTTTGGCTGCTTTTAAATCGGGCACAGGATTATCGAGTTCAATCAATCCACTTTTCCAGTCCTGAACGGCTCGTTTGTATTCCTTCATAATTCGAGCGAGCGTTCCATCAGCAGGAATTTCTACTTGTAGAGATGCGACTTTTTGATCGAGTACATCAACTTTGGCCAACGCATTCTTGACCGCTTTCGGATCATCAAGGGATTGCATAGATTTGAAGAAATCCGCCTCCTCTTGTTGAATCATTTGAATAACCGCCTGCGCTTGCCGTCTCTCTTCGGCCAATGCTTTGGCGTTTTTCGCAGCTTCAATTGCGGGAACAAGCAAACTCACCAGGAATCCGAAATATCCAACAGCGTAAAAACTGCCTCCCAGAATGCATAAATTCTTGCTGGGTTTGGACGAACCAAATCTCTGGTTCCAGAGACCTCGCTTTTTCATTTCCATAAGCACAGCCCGGCTGCGATCCAGCACGACGATGATTAGAAATATAAAAACAAAGGCCAATAGAGATCCTCCACCGCCGCTTGGAGTGGAGCGTATTATCGTAATACAGAAAGCATTTATTGATAAAAAGCAGTGAATAGATAGAACAACCATCACGATGAAAACCGCTTTGGGATTTCCACGCTTAGCTGCAATGGCGAGCAACCAGCATCCACAAGTGGCGAATATCCATGGTACGGCCGACCAAACAACTATTTTCGGCTCGAAGGCACAGCCCATGCCGAGGCAAACTGCAAGAATTGTTGCTAAAATGGCTATTGCAAACAGATTTCGTGCTGCATGTCCAGCGCGTCCTATCAATTTTTCGTCAGGAAGTAGTTGCACTTTGCTCATTCTATTGACCTAAAACAGGAACTTGTTCTGTTGAGATCGGCCCGTACATCGGTCATGCCTATTTACATACATGGATCGGCAATTGGTAGCACCGGTTCTTGAACCGGTTACGCAGCTGTTTTCTCGTTCCCAAACTCTGTTTGGGAACGCAACCGCGACCGACGGTCGCGGCTTTACATCAACAATTTTCAATTTGCAATATGTTTGTTCTTCCGGCGCAACAAACTCTTGGCCAAGCTGAATCGGTAGAACGTTCCTACCGGATCGGGGATGCCGTCTTTTATGATCCGGTCGATCTCCGCCGGATCGTTGGAGTCGATTACCGAGGCGAACGCGCTTAATAGCCGGGCGCCGTAGTCTTCCACGCCGGAGTTCGGGCCGTGGCAGCCGATGCAGGGCGAGTTGACCTGCGGGCAAAGCGCGCCGCAGCCCGCCCGGGTGGCCAATCCGCAACACAACAGGCCCTGTTCCAGCAGGCAAGTCGTTTCGTCGGGAATTATTTCCCAGGTACGACGGAATTTCTTGATTTTCTTTTCGTTTCGCGTGCGTGGACATTCGTCGCAAACCGTGGTGTTTACGCCGATGACCGAACCCTTGGGTGGCAATTTGCCTTCGAGTATGGCTACAATCGCCTTCCAGATGTTTTCGGCCTCCGGCGGACAGCCGGGCAGATAATAATCCACCTCGACCGTCTGATCCAGCGTCTTCAGCGTGTCGTAGAACATGGGCAGATGCAGCGTGCCCTCGGCCGTCTTGGTCTCGGTTTGCGGGCGCACATCTTGCGGATTTACCGGCCCGGTCATCGAACCTTCCTTGTAAACCGCGTCGAAAATCTCCTTGCGGTTGTTCAGGTTCGCCAGGCCCGGGATGCAGCCCTCGGATGCGCAGGAGCCGAAGGCAACCAGAATCTTTGACTTGCGCCGCATGAGTTGGGCCATGTATTCCTGTTCGCTGGTGCGGATGCCGCCGTTGAAAAGGCAGAGGTCGATTGCGCCGTCGGGCATTTTTTCTACGTCGCGGACCTTGCCGTCGGCCGCGCAGGGCCACATAACAATGTCGAAGGCGGCGGCCACGTCGAGGATTTTTTCGTCGATGGCCAGGATTGCGATTTCGCATCCGCCGCAGGAAGCGGCCCAGTATATCGCCAGTTTTCCCTTGGTTATAGCGGCTGCCGCACTCATGATTTCACCTCCATCGCTTCTTCATGCTCGTGGACGATCGCCTTTAGGGCTTCCAGGCG
>JBEKGL010000013.1:0-17581 GCA_050012815.1 Thermoguttaceae bacterium | reverse complement strand
CAACTGCCGGTGTGCAATTCCTCGACCTTGGCCACGGCCACGATCGCGCCCGGGCCGGCCTCGTCGGTGGGACTGGTTTCCTCGGCCTGCATTTCCATGAGCGCGGCGATTTTCACTCCCTTGCGCACTCCCACCACTTGCACGGTGGAATCTTTCTTCAGTGTGCCCGAGTACACGCGGATGAAATTCAATTTTTGCACGAAGGGATCGACGCGGGTTTTAAAGACCTGGGCCGCCAGCGGACCGGCCGTGTCGGGTTTTATTTCCACGCTTTCGCCCGCCGCGTTGACCGCGGTGCGTTTCACCAGCGCAGGCGGCAATGCGCATAGGGCCAAGGCGTCGAGCAATTCCGGGAATCCGGTGCCCGACTTGCCCGACACGCATATTATGGGAATCAGCGATCCTTCGGCCACGGCTTGGGGGATGAGCCGGGTGAGTTCTTCATCCGTGGGAGGCGTGCCCTCGAAATATCGCTCGGTGGCGGCCTCATCCACTTCGATGATGGATTCCAAAAGCGACTCGCTCAGTTCGTTGGGATCGATAAGCGCGCCGGCCGTGTCGGCCGGAGGTTTCAAGGTGTCGGCCACTCCGCGGAATTCGTGGCCTTGACCAAGCGGCACATTGAACAACACGCACGCCTTGCCGAACAGCTCTTGGATGCTTTCTATAAGCCCGGAAAAATTGATGTTGTCCGAGTCCATCTTGTTTATGACGATCATCCGCCCCAGTCCGGCCTTTTTTGCCTCGGCGAACACCCGGCGGGTATTTACTTCGATGCCCGATTGGGCGTGGATCACGATGGCCGCCGTATCCGCGCCGCGCATCGCACCGATGGTCTGGCCGATGAAATCGGGATAGCCGGGCGTGTCGATCACGTTGAACCGCTTGCCGGCGTGATCGAAATGCACCACGCTGGCCTCGATCGTGTATTTGTGCTGTTTTTCCTCTTCGTCGAAGTCGCAGATGCTGCTGCCGTCGTCCACGCTGACCATGCGGTTGACCATCCCCGTGGCGGTGAGCATCCGATCGACCAGCGTGGTCTTGCCCGACGAGCCGTGCCCGCAAAAAACTATGTTGCGAATATCCTCGACTTGATATTTGGCCATGGAAAATGTCCTCTATTAAATCCTCGTGTAAACAATGCAACCAAATAATATATCCCGGGCGATTGTGCCCGGAGATTTTCGGCCTTTGCACCGGTCGCAACCATGCTGCACATAGTGCCCACCGGGCAAAACGGCTTCTCGTTTTATGTCGCGACTGGCGGGCGCGGTGTTCTATTCTATACGTGTGCCACTGCTTGCTTGCAAGAAGTGAGATCAACCAGCTCGGCTTACAAGCAAGCCGTGGCACACATTACCATGATTTATGTTTTAGTGTTTGCCGCATCGAGCGCCTCGGGCAGCGTCACAGTTCCCTCGTATAACGCCCGGCCGATTATGCATCCGGCCATGCCCGCGGCGGCCAATCGGGCCACGTCTTCCTTATTTGTTACTCCGCCCGAGGCGATCACCGGCAAGTCCACGGCAGTTTGCATTTCGGCCATCGCCGGAATGTTCGGACCTGTCAACATCCCGTCGGCGGCGATGTCGGTGTATATCACCGCCGCTATCGGCTCGCTGGCAAATTGCCGGGCCAAGTCGATCGCCTTTACGTCGCTGGTCTTCAGCCAGCCCTCGGCGGCAACAAAACCGTCGCGGGCGTCTATGCCCAAGACCAACCGATTGGGAAATTTTCGGCACATCCGCCTGAACCAATCCGGCTCCTTCAGCGCCAAAGTACCGATAATAACCTGCGCAAGTCCGACTTTGAACAATTCCTGGATGCCATAATCGCTGCGGATGCCACCGCCAAGTTCGCACGGCACGCCTGAAGCCTTCACAATCGCCTCGACGCTTGAAATATTGACCGGCCGACCCTCTCGTGCGCCGTCCAGATCGACCAGGTGCAGGCATCGGGCCCCTAAATCGACCCAATGCCGTGCTATCGCGGCCGGATCGGCACCAAACACGGTTTCGCGTTTAAAATCCCCCTGTTGGAGGCGTACGCATTTACCTCCACGGATATCAATTGCCGGCCAGATTTCCACGCGTTTATGGCTCCGCTAGGTTTACGTAAACAATAACAAAACACGCAATATGACATAGAAATCAGCAATCCACAAGCGGGCCAACTGGAGGTAGGGCTTAGAGATCGTTTACATGGCGGTCAGCGAGGCAGCCAAGAAGTGGACAATGCCGATCCACCATTGGAAAGAGGCCTTGAATCACTTCGCGATCATGTTCGACAAGAGAATGCCACAACTGAACAGCAATTGACGTGCCCCTACGTTCCTGACACAAAAATTCGTACAGGCCCTCAGAATTTAGGATTCACTATTATTTGCGATGTATCTAATTCCGCGAAATTCTTTAGAATACATAATCCGGCCGCTTGGCTTTTTTCGGGGTGGAATTGGGTGGCAAACACGTTTTTGTGCCAGATCATCGAGCAGAACTCTCCGCCGTAATCGGTGTCGGCGGCAACAATGTTCGCGTTTTGCGGCACGACGTAGTAAGAATGTACAAAATAAAAGTGCGTCCCTTCGGCGATTCCTGCCAAGATCGGCGGGCGATTGCGGACGATCAACTGGTTCCAGCCCATGTGAGGTATGGAATATCCCTTGGGAAGCTGAAAGCGGACCACCTCGCCCGGGAACACGCCAAAACCTTTGTGTTCGCCGTTCTCATAGCTTGTGTCGAAAAGCAACTGCAATCCCAGGCAGATTCCCAAAAACGGCTTGCCGGCGTGGATGGCCGCGAGTACCGGATCGACCAGGTTTTTGCGGCGAAGTTCTTTTATGGCGTCTTCGAAGGCCCCTACGCCGGGCAGGACTATTTTATCGGCGGCGGCAACGGCGGCGGGTTCGCTGGTCACAATCGCCTGATGTCCGACCTTCTCGAAACCCTTCTGCACGCTGCGCAGATTACCCATTCCGTAGTCAACTATGGCGATCATGTCAGAGTTCAGAGGTTAGGGTTCAGGGGCCGGTTCCCAAATTTTACTTTCAAGCTATAGCCTATAGCCTACGGCCTACGGCCTCAAGCCCTATCAAAACAGACACTTTTTAGGGAAGATAGGGTTCATAAAAATCCCCAGGTTTTTTATCCGGAGCGGCCAATCATGAATCGGCAGCGTCTTTTGGAGCGTTTTTTGCGTTATGTGCGGATCGACACCACGGCCCAGGCCGAGACGGAGGTTTATCCCAGTTCGCCGGGCCAGATGGAGTTGGGCCGGCTGCTGTTGGCCGAACTAAAGGCCATGGGGCTGTCCGACGCCCGGCAAGACAGGCACGGCATTGTCTTGGCCACGATTCCATCCACGGTCGATTACACGATCCCAACAGTTGCCTTTTGCGCCCATTTGGACACTTCGCCGGAAACAAGCGGCAAAAATGTCCGGCCGCAGGTAATCGAAAATTATTCCGGCGGCGATCTGCCGCTGCCGGGCAACAGGGACCAGGTGATCCGCGCGGCCGACAATCCGGAATTGCCGGCCTTGCTCGGGCGGACGATAATCACCTCCGACGGCACGACGCTTCTGGGCGCAGACGACAAGGCGGGCGTGGCAATAATCATGGAAACAGCCGATTGGCTTAGCAAACATGCGGAGATTTTGCACGGGCCGATCCGGATTTGCTTTACTTGCGACGAAGAAATCGGCCGGGGCGTGGACAAGCTCGACTTGGCCGAGATCCACGCCGCGGTTTGTTACACGCTCGACGGCCACGCCGGCGACGAGATCGACGTGGAGACTTTTTCCGCCGATCAGGCCGTGGTGACAATCCGCGGCGTGAACATTCATCCCTCGATTGCCAAGTGCCGGATGACCAACGCGGTCCGTGCAGCCGCGGCTTTTTGCGTCCGATTGCCGCGAGATCAATTGACCCCCGAAACAAGCGACGGCCGGCAGGGATTTTTACATCCTTATGATATTGCCGGCGGAGTGGCCGAAGTGCGAATGAAAATCCTGCTACGCGATTTCGATGCCTCGCAACTGTCGGCCCAGGCCGAGTTATTGGAGCGAGCGGCCGAAGAGGTAATGCGTGAATTTCCCGGGGCCAAAATCGAGATCGCCATCCAGCGGCAGTATCGCAACATGGCCGAAGGGCTTGCCCGGGAACCTCGCGCGGCGGCCTACGCCGAGGAGGCGCTAAACCGATTGGGCCGCACGCCCAAGCGAACCATTGTCCGCGGCGGCACCGACGGCTCGCGCCTGACCGAACTGGGCCTGCCCACCCCGAATCTATCCTGCGGCGGATACAATCCCCATTCGCCCCTGGAATGGGCCTGCCTGGAGCAGATGCTCGAATCGGTCCAATGGTTGATTTCCCTGGCGGCAGTGTGGGCCGGGAAATAACTAAATGAGTTGTGGCTGCCCGATGTAAGACTCCTTGCCGGGTTCATCCTGGTGTTCATGGGCGATGCGGTCGATTTCATCAAGAATCGACAGGAACAGAGTCAGGAGGAATGGGTCGAAATGCGTATCCGCGCCTTGCCGCATAATGGTCAACACCTCGTCATCGGGCAGGGCCGGGCGATACACGCGGTCATGTGTGATTGCATCGTACACGTCGACGATGGCCAGGATGCGGGCGCACTCGGGGATGGCGTCGCCGGCCAGGGCGTTGGGATAACCTTTTCCGTCCCATCGTTCGTGATGATACAGGGCGATTTCCTTGGCCATAAGGAGCATAGGCTCGTCGGAACCGTCGAGCATCCTGGCGCCGATGACGGTGTGCGATTTCATGATCTCGAATTCTTCGGGGGTCAGTTTGCCGGGTTTGCGCAGCACGGCGTCGGGAATGCCGATTTTGCCCACGTCGTGCATGGGCGCGGCCATGCGGATGCGATCGGCGTCGGCCACCGACCACACGGCCGCCTTGGCAAGCGCCTCGCTGAAAAGTCCGGTCCTGCGTATGTGCATGCCGGTCTCCTCGTCGCGCCAAAGTGAAGCCGAAATCAGGCGGTGGATGGTTTCCTCCTGGGCGCGGCGGATGACCACGGTCTGCTGGCGAACCCTTTCTTCGAGCCGCTCGGTGTATTCGCGTTTGGCGGCGATCAGCGCCTCGTGTTCATCGATTTGCCGGGCCCGCGTTTCAGCCAGACATTGAATATTCGCGGTGCGATCGCTACTAATCCGTAGATAGGCGGCCAACATTCCGGTGAAGATCAGGCCCCCGGCCAAAACACCCCAAGGCCACCAGGTTTTCCGCGAGGCAACGAAGCCGGGTGTTGGAGTGCACACGATCGACCATTTATATCCGGCCACGTTTAAATCGGTTTCATACTCCCAGCCCTTCAAATCGCGGAGGACGCTGCGATACTCTGGTTCTTCGTGGTGATCCCGGGTGCGCGAGGCATGGAAAAAAGCGATGCTCTCGCCGGCGGGCGTCGTGGCGTCGCGCAGGCATACGTCGATGCCCTGCGGTTGAAGTTCACCGAGCGCCCATTCGAGCAGGTTGCCGGGCCTGAATACCCCCAACACAAAGCCGAGGAGGTTTTTGCGTCGTTCTTCAACAGTATCGGCGGGGGCGTCGGCGCGGTAGACTGGCAAGGCGACGAAGAATCCGTACTGGGTCGAGTCCTCGACAAAGGTTATGCGCCCGCTTGCAACGGTTTGGCCGCTGTCGCGGGCCAGGCTCAGCGCCGTGAAGCGCATGGGTTCAGAGGCAACGTCGAACCCGGAAATAACGGCGCGGCAGGCGTTCGGCTCGACGAACACGATGGGAAAGTATTCGCTGCGCCTCGAGGCGGGCACAAACCGCCCCTGCCTATCCTGCTCGGTGATTTGGAAACCCTCGATTCCGTCGCGCCGGATGGCGGATTCGTACGCGGCCCGGTCGGCGTCTGGAAGGCGGGGAACCCATTCCACGTCCTGAATGCCTTTGGCATGGGAAAAGAAAGGGAGGAGAAGTTCGTGATACTCGCGCTTATCCAGCGGTGCTATCACGTTACGGCGGATTGCGCCGCTCCGGTTAAGATCGGCTGAAATCGCCCGGGCAAGGACGGGGCAAATCAACTCCAGCATGGTCAGCCTGGTCTCGAACACCCGCTTCACGGCCGTGGACCGGTCCGCGGCGGCAAGGATGAATTCCTCCTTGATTTCGCGAAGTTCCCAGTAGCGGGTCAAAAAGAAGACCGCCAGCGTCAATGCCGTCCCGAGGCAGAGCGCCAGGAGCGCGGGGAGGTAATGCTTCCGCGGCACGGGCTGATATGCGACCTGCGATGGTTCTGGAGAAATCATGCCTCAAAAGTATAGGTCGGACTATACCATTTGCACTCAATCCTTCGCCATTCCCTACTTATGGTAGGGTGCTTTTGGCATATTCGCCCGTTTGCCGTCGGCCTAATCAAATCCAAAATCGGTGGTACAATGGTATAATTCCCTGTTTGACAGGCATATTTTCTCGGGCGTCGATTCCATGGCATTAATAACATTTCGCGTAATAGACGGGGCCGATCGGGGACATGAGTTCGCCGACGTGCCTACTCCGTTTACCATCGGGCGGGAAGAGGGCAATGCCATTCAACTGAACGACGAGCGCGTGAGCCGCTATCATCTGAAAATCCAGGAAGACCAGAACAAGATCGTGTTGGCCGACCTGGAAAGCACCAACGGCACGAAAGTCAACGGCGAAAGCGTGCAATTGTGGATCCTCCGGCCCGGCGACATTATTTCCGTGGGCCGATGCGTGCTGGTATACGGCTCGCGCGAAGAAATCGCCCGGCGCCTGGCGTCCTTGCGTGGCGTTGACATCTCCCAAGGCGTGACCATGCCCACCGAAGATCTGGAAGACGAAGCCAGTTCATATTCCTTGGACTACGAATTGAACCTGGGCGACGATCCGGACGCCTTGGTTTTGCTGCACGCGCTAATGCCGCCCGATCTGCCGGCCTCGCTCAGTCCGGGCCAGATAGCGCAACTGGCCGAGGTGCTGCAATATATTCACATGCGCATCCGCGGACTGATCGCTTCGGTCCAAACAAAGAACAAATCCGATCAGGTAACGCTCGACGCCCGGCAGTGGCAGAACCTGATCGATCTCCAAGACCGCCTGGCGAATTACTTGCGCGCCATCGGCGAGCCGTTTTGATAAGGCTGTAGTCCATAGGCCGTAGGTTGTAGGTGCGAGCACCGCACTTCCACGGCGGGTAAGCCGGCCGGCTAAACATCGGAATGGAACATTTATTATCTGAGAATCAATAAATGATGAACGTAATGGTATTCATACAGATTTAATACATGTTCGACAATACAAGTCTGTGTATTCCGCCCGAATTCCCTATTTCCACATAGTAAATGTCAATGTCTTTGGAATAAGACCTGCAACATCGTGGTTCGCGCTGGCGTCAAACACCCGCCTTTCGCAATATATTTCCTGCTCTACCACCTCGTAAAAATCTATCCAGCCGGGTAAAATAACGGCTTCGGATTTAGGATGCATTATTGCGTGTTTTTCGGCGATTTTTTGAGGACGGACCCGTCATGGTGGAAGCCATTATCGACATCCCTCTGCCGGGGCTAATGTTCGGCTCCCCTGGGGCCAAAGAAAACGTCCCCCGGGCAGGCGATGCACCCAGCCACTTTCTGGCCGGGCCGGAAAATCGCCTGGTCAAGGTGGTCGTGCGCTCCGTGATCGAGGAAAGGCCCAACGGTTATAATCCAATAGTTTTGTACGGGCCCAGCGGAACCGGAAAATCGCATTTGGCCCTGGGTGTGGCCGCCGAGTGGAAGGCCCGCTACCGGCGGCGGGTGGAATGCATTTCGGCCGTGGATTTCGCCCGGGAATTGGCCGAGGCCATCGAGACGCAGGCCCTCGAGGAGTTCCGCGTAAAATTCCGCCAGGCCGGATTTTTGATTTTCGAGGACATCGGCCGCTTGATACATCGCACGTCGGAAAAACTCAGCGCCCAAGACGAATTTGTGCATACTTTGGACGATTTGATCGATCGAGGCTCTTGGGTCGTAGTTACTTCCATGGTTGCGCCTTATGCAATGAGTGGAATGTTGCCGGCCCTGCAAAGCCGGCTAACGGCCGGGTTGACGCTGCCGCTTGCCCTGCCCGAGCCGGACACCCGGTTGGCAATCGTCAATCGCCTGGCCGAGTTGCGGAAGATCGACCTGCCGGTTCCGGCCGCTCGAATCCTGGCCGAGGGATTTTGCGGAACCGTGCCGGAATTGATGGGAGCATTAACGCAATTAGAAGTGCCTGCCCGCCGCGACGGGCGCCGCATAGACGTAAAAGACGTCCAATCGCTGCTTGCCCGGCGCGGCAGCGAATGTAAGGTAAGCATCCATGCGATTGCCCTGGCGACCGCCAGGCATTTTGGATTAAAACTATCGGAGCTGCGCAGCCCTTCGCGGCATAGGGCAGTAGTAAATGCCCGCGACGTGGCTGTGTACTTGGCACGCAATATAATAAAGTGCAGTTTCGACGAGATCGGCCGATATTTCGGCGGACGCGATCATACCACCGTGATGCACAGTTGGCATAAAATCGAGAACCTATTTAATACCGACCGCGCCATGCAGCATGAGGTCGAAAAATTAGAGCAGGTAATACGTAATTTTTAACACCGGAGATTGCTTCGGTTGTATGTTACACAAATGTTGTGGAAAACTTTGCGGCCGATTGTCCACGGCCCGTCGATGGATATTCAAACATGAACACATACGTACTTGTGCCCAAAAATATCTTCTGAACCAAACATTACGGCAACACCATATCAACACCTTTGTATCAAGTTTTCCACGAGTCTTGCAATGTATTGGGAGGACCGTAAATATCCAAGAACAAACGTGTTAGCAAAAAGTTATCATCGGCTATCGCCACTTTTCATTTCTTTATTAATACTACTGATATAAATAAATCATAAATATAAAATAAGAGAACCCACAGCATAACCTGAAACCATCCACATCACTTTCCCTATCCACCGTTCCCAGTTCCCAACCCCCTGACACAAGGTATAGCCATAAATGAAAGCCATTTGCGAACGCGAGAAACTATTGCACGTCTTCCAGACGGCAGCCAGCGTTGTCCCGACGCGGAGTCCCAAGCCGATTCTGCAAAATCTTAAACTGGAGGTGACGTCCGAAGCAGCCACGCTTATCGGCACGGATATGGAGATTGGCATCCGCATGGACGTGCCGGGTTTTATCATCGAGAAGCCCGGCGACGTGGTGTTGCCGATTTCCCGGTTCGGCTCGATTTTACGGGAAAGCAGCGACGAAAAGCTCAGCCTGCAAAGCGACGGCCGCAAAACGACGGTCCGGGGCGACCGCAGCGAATTTCACTTACCCTCGGAAAATCCCGATGAATTCCCCACTGTTGTCGCCTTCGAGGAAACCAAGTATCACGAACTGCCGGCCGTGTTTTTCCGCGAAATCGTCCGTCGCACGGTATTTGCCACCGACACAGAGAGCAGCCGTTACGCCCTAAGCGGCGTGCTGATCGAACTTTCGGCCGGCGGCATCACCGCGGTGGCCACGGACGGCCGCCGCTTGGCCCGGCAGGAAGGCCCCGCAAAATCGGTTGGCGGACATATTACGGGCGAAAAAATGACCATCATTCCCACTCGGGCAATGCAACTCATCGAACGGGCAATCGCCGATAACGAGGAAAATATCCTCCTGGCTGCGCGGGAAAACGACGTTCTGGTCAAAAGCAGCCGGGCGGCCATTTATTCCCGCCTGGTCGAAGGGCGCTTCCCAAAGTGGCGCGACGTGTTTCCACGCCACGATTCCACGGCGAAGATCGAACTTTCGGTCGGCCCGTTCAATGCTTCGGTCCGACAGGCGATGATCGTCACCAGCGAAGAGCGTCGGGGCGTTGAATTCACCTTCGGCGAGGGCAAACTAGTGCTGGCCGGCCACGGCGCCGAATACGGCGAGTCGCACGTCGAACTACCCATCGCTTATGACGGCCCGAATCGCGTTGTAATGTTGGATCCAAGATTTGTCAACGATTTTCTCCGCGTGTTGGATCCTGAAGCGAATGTCACCCTGGAAATCCGCGACGGCGAAACCGCCGTGGTTTGCACGACTCAAGACGGTTATTCTTATGTCATCATGCCGCTGGCGCGAGACCAAAAATAGTAAATCATGTTTATCCCGGGCACTTGTGCTTGGGGATTATGTCTCCCATACCGGTCGCACGCGACCGGGCTAAACAAGTGTTGCATTGTCCATGTAAGTATCATTCAACTCTACACATGCCCAAAGGCCCCCAAACAATCGGCAACATCCTTTCGGAGCTTATGGCCCGGCGCGGTTTCGCTCGGGTCCAAAGCGCCGAGGCTTTGGAAACCGCTTGGCGCCAAGCCGCCGGTCCGCTGGCCGCACAGTATACCCGGGTGGGAGATATCCGCCGCGGCGTGATCGAGGTTATCGTGGCCAATTCCACCTTGGTCCAGGAATTAGGCTACCAAAAAAACGAAATACTTGCCGCCCTGCAACAACGATTGCCCGACGAAGGCATAAAATGCCTTCGCTTCCGCGCGGGTAACATCCAGTAAATAACTACGAAGCCAGAATGGCGAAAGACGAAAGAACAGCGAAATTCAAATGATAAATGACGAAAGACCGGAATCTTCCGAACTAAACGATTTTCGCCTGGTCCGCACGCCGGACGACGGCGATTACAGCGCAAAAGACCTTGAACACCTGAGCGACCTGGAGCACGTTCGCGAGCGGCCCAGCATGTACATTGCCGATACTACCCCGCGAGGCCTGCACCATTTGGTTTACGAAGTGGTCGACAATTCGATCGACGAAACCATGGCCGGCTATGCCACCGAAATTTCGGTGACCATAAACAACGACGGCTCGGTAACGGTCGAGGACAACGGCCGCGGCATTCCCGTGGAACAGCATCCGGACCTGGGCTTTTCCACGCTCCAAGGCGTGATGACGGTGTTGAAGTTCGGTGGCAAGTTCAAAAAGGGCGCCTATCAAACTTCCGGCGGCCTGCACGGTGTGGGCGTTACCGTCGTCAATTTCCTTTCCGAATGGTGCGAGGTGGAAGTCCGCCGCCAGGGCCACTTGTATCAGCAGGAATACGAGCGCGGCGTGCCCGCTGGAGATGTGCGGCGCATCGGCCGGACCGACCGACGCGGCACCAAGACCACGTTCAAAGCCGACCCGCTCATATTCCCTAATACTAATTTCCAATACGGCTTGCTGTATCGGCGGCTGCAAGAGTTGGCCTTCCTAAACCGCGGCGTGAAAATCATCTATCGCGACCAGCGCACCGGCGAAGGCGAAACGTTCTGTTACCAGCGAGGCATTTTGGAATTCGTCGAGCACCTGAACCGCGCCAGCGAACCCGCCCACGAAGACATCATTTACATCACCGGCGAATATGACGGCGTGGGCCTGGAAGTGGCCATCCAGTATTCGGCCGAATACACCGAAAACGTCCATTCCTACGTGAACAACATATGCACCACCGAAGGCGGCACCCACGTATCGGGCTTCCGCGCGGCAATTACCCGCACGATAAACTCCTACGGTAAAAAAGACGGGCAGTACAAGGACCTGATTCCCAGCGGCGACGACTGCCGCGAGGGCCTCACGGCGGTGATCTCGCTCCGCGTGCCCGAGCCGCAGTTCGAGGGCCAGACCAAAACCAAGCTCGGCAACAGCGAAATAGAAGGCATAGTCAACTCGGCCGTGGGCGACTTTCTGGCCAAATACATGGAGGAAAATCCAAAAACAGCCAAAATCATCGTCAACAAGGGGCTTTTGGCGGCCGAGGCCCGTGAAAGCGCCCGCAAGGCCCGGCAACTCGTCCGCGAACGTAAAGGCGCCCTTTCCGGCGGCGGCCTGCCCGGCAAACTCCGCGACTGCACCAGCCGTGACGTCGAACGCTGCGAACTGTATCTGGTCGAAGGCAATTCAGCCGGCGGAAGCGCCGAGGGCGGACGCATACGCGAGTTCCAGGCCATTCTTCCCTTGCGCGGCAAAATCATCAACGCCTACAAATCGCGCGAAGACAAGGTGCTGGCCAACGAGGAGGTCCGCAGCATGATCTCGGCCATCGGCTCGGGCATCGGCGAGGAAATGGATCTGACCAAACGCCGCTACGGCAAAATCGTGATCATGACCGACGCCGACGTGGACGGCTCGCACATTCGCACCCTGCTTTTGACCTTCTTCTATCGTCAGATGTTCGACCTGGTAAAAGGCGGCTACGTCTACGCTGCCCAGCCTCCGCTGTTCCGCGTGCGCCAGAAAAAAGAAACCTATTACGTGCAGACCGAAGAGGAGATGAAGGCCCAACTGCTCGACGCCGGCCTGAAAGACGCTGTGTTCGAGCCCGGCGACGGCCGGACTATTGCCGGGGCCGACATGGAGCGGCTCTGCCGCACGCTGGCCGCATTGGAGGAATCGCTCTTGGCCCTGGAGCGCCGCGGCGTGAACCTCCGCGCGTTTTCCGCCCGCCAGGACCCGGTCACCGGCCGGCTGCCCATGTATCACGTCTACCTTGGGCGCCAGGAACACTGGTTTACCACGCGGGAAAAACTGGACGAATTCCTTGCCGCCCAGGAACAAGAAAGCGGCGAGGAACTGAGCCTGACCGACGAGCCAAGCGAAAACAGCGCGGAGCCCGCCACGGCCAGCCGCCTGCGATTGGTCGAACTGCACGAGGTCCGCTCCATCAACACCCAACTGACCATTCTCCGCTCGATGGGTTTTGAAATCGACAGCCTTATTCCTCAGGAACGCACGGGCGTGCAGGAATCGCGCTACCGCCTGCGCCGCGGCGATCTTGTAACCGGCCTGGAAGACCTGCGCGGCCTGCTTACCGCCATCCGCTCGGCCGGCGAAAAGGGCATGCAAGTCACCCGCTTCAAAGGTCTTGGCGAAATGAACGCCGAGGAACTCCGCCAAACCACCCTGGACCCCGCCAATCGCACGCTCTTGCAGATCACCATGGAAGACGTCGGCGCGGCCGACGACCTGTTTAGAATCTTGATGGGCGACAAAGTCGAACCCCGCCGCGAATACATCGAAAAACATGCCATGGAAGCCCGAAATCTGGACGTTTAATTTTTATTCAACACGGAGCCACGGAGGCCACGGAGATAAATTAAAATGATAAGCCAAGAATAATGGTTTATTGAATGTCATTGTAAAAATATCATATTCTTCGTTTAGCCCCGGAGCTTTCTCCAGGAGTTTTTACCACAAATGAAAGTGCATATCCCGACATTTATTACCTGACACTCAATATGTATTATTAATCGTTCTATTTTTTTTACAGTTTTCATAATAATTTTGTTCTTCTCCGAGTCCTCCGTGCCTCCGTGGTGCATTTCTTTGGAAAATGTGGCTGAACCGCCATGAATCTATTCGATCAGTTTAAACATACCGTTGAGCATCGACTCGGATTAAACCCGCGGCGCGCAGGCTCAAGGGCCATGGATGTGTCCAGGCCGAAAATGGGATTCGTCGAGGGCACGCGGCCCCGTTTCTCCCAAGAGACGGCCGGACTCCTGCGCCACCGACTGAAAGCGGCCGCGCTGGCGATCTCCATCCTATTGGCGGCCGCCTTTATCGGAAATCTTTTTTCCGGATACGCCCCGTTGACCGTGGTCCGGGTTCTTATTCTGTTTGCGTTTGTGGGGGGCTTTGTCGTCCTGCAAAGCGCGCGCGTTTTTTCGCTTGCTCAACTTCGCTGGTTCGAGGCCGGATTGTTCGGCGCCGTAATCGCGCAGTATTTGCTCATGATGTGGACGCGAATGGCGGCCTTCGCGCGAATCGAAGACCAGATGTCACTGGTCGCCGCCGAATACGCATATTTCGCCTCTTGGGCATTGCTGATACTCATTTACGGAATCTTCATGCCCAATACATGGCAACGGGCCTTGGCCGTGTTGCTTCCCGCCGCCTGCCTGCCGTTCGCCCTGGTCCTCTGGTTGCGTTCGTCTAATGCCGCCATTGAAGCCGCGCTGGCCGCCGACAAGATGAACACGCCGGTCGTGCTGCCGTTCATGGCGGTCCTTGTCGCCGTGTTCGGCACGTACATCATCAACTCCATCCGCCGCGAGGCGTTCAAGGCCAGGCAACTCGGCCAATACGTGCTGAAAAACAAACTCGGTTCCGGCGGAATGGGCGAAGTCTATCGGGCCGAACACCAACTACTGAAACGTCCGTGCGCAGTTAAACTGATAAAACCCAGCAAAGTCGCCGAACCCACCGTCCTTTCCCGGTTCGAGCGCGAGGTGCAGGCCACCGCCAAACTTACCCACTGGAACTCCATCGAGATATACGATTACGGCCGCGCGGACGATGGAACCTTCTACTACGCCATGGAACTCCTGCCCGGCATGAGCCTGGAGGATCTTGTCAAGTTTCACGGTCCCCTGCCTGCCGCCCGGGCCGTGCATTTTCTCCGCCAGACCTGCAAGGCGCTCCGCGAAGCACACGCCAAGGGCCTGATCCATCGCGACATCAAGCCCGCCAATATCTTCGCAGCCGAACGCGGCGGGGTGTACGACGTGGTCAAACTCCTCGACTTCGGCCTGGTCCGCGAACAATCTAGTGCGGCTGAGGACCTGCAATTGACCCAGGCGGGCACGTTCAGCGGATCGCCGCTTTACATGTGCCCGGAACAGAAACGGTCCTACCACAATCTCGACGCCCGCAGCGACATCTACTCCCTGGGCGCGGTGGCCTATTTTCTATTGACCGGCCGGCCGCCGTTTGTGGCCGACAACATCTACGACATCATAGCCGCCCACGCCCGCGATCCGGTCGTGCCGGCGTCGGAGCTGAATTCCGCTGTGCCGCAGGACGTGGAACTGGTCGTGAATCGCTGCCTGGCCAAAATGCCCGCCAATAGGTTTCAAGATGTCGACACCCTGGAAAAAGCCCTTGCCGCCTGCGAGTGCGCCGACAAATGGAGCGAAGACCAAGCCGCGGCGTGGTGGCGGGAAAAGGGGAAAGTGTAACGCTGCGCGCCGGGCACAAGTGCCCGGGCTAAACAGAGTTAGTGAAAATATGTATAATTGATCTATTAACGTTTAGCCCGGGAGCTTGCTCCCGGTGTTGTGCGCTGCCATATTCTCTCCCGGGATATCGTCCATGATCCGCGCATATCATGCTATTTTCACCGCGTATGGTTTCTGGCTGCCCAACGATCTCCGCGGTTCATGGTCTGAATTTGTCGGCTCCTGGGAACTGTTCCGATTCGGCCGGGCCACGAAAACCGACACCCGGCGCTCAGTGGCCGCCGTTCCGCACAATAAAACACTGCGTGAATCGGCCAAAATAAAATTAAAATATCCCGCAGTCCATTTCGATGGTCGCCAAGCACTTGCCATTGTCCGCGGATTCGCCACCGGAATCGCCGAACATGGATATCGAATATTTGCTTGCTCGATCCTACCCGAACACGTTCATATTGTCGTCGAACGTTGCGACCGTACCGTCGAGCGCATTGTCACGCATCTGAAATCCAAAGCAACCCAACAACTCAATCTCGAAAACCGCCACCCGTTAGCTTGCTTTACAAACAATCGCGGCGATATCGCAACTCCCTGGGCCGCCAAATGCTGGAAATGCTTCTTGAATACCGACGCCGACATCGCCCGGGCGATTCAATACGTTGAATCCAATCCCACCAAAGAACAAAAACGCCCCCAACACTGGCCGTTCGTCCTCACATGGTCCCCCGCCGGGAGCAAGCTCCCGGGCTAAACAATGATGGTTTGTTTTACGCCGTTTAGCCCGGGCACTCGTGCCCGGCGGAATGTGCCCGGCAAAATCGAGGAACTATTTGAAATTGCCCCCGTACCCCGCCACCCACCCTCTCTATTCCTTCATCCTTCATCTTTTTTTACACTAACCCGGCTCAGCTTTTGGCCATCAATCTGGTATAATAAGTACCACTTCTAACGATCTCACATCTTTGGAAAAACACTCTACTCCCCCCAATGTACCGTTTAGCCCGGGAGCTTGCTCCCGGTGACATTGATCTAAAACACGGGCTAATCATGCCACAACGAACGAATCCATTTCAAGAATTAGTTGCTCGCATTCAGCGACTTATGGCACCCAAAGGTGCAATTGTAACAGAATCTGCTTCTGTTGGTGAAGATGGTCGAGAGATAGATATACTTATCGAAACTAATGAAGGGCCTTATCGAATAAAAGCAGTCGAAGTAAAAGATGAAGGCAGGAAAATGAGTATAGAGAAATTTGAGTCAATTCTTGGAAAATATCGTGTAAGCGGTGGAGTAAATGGTGTTTATAAAATAGTTGTGATCACACATAAGGGTTTTTCCAAAAAAGTTTTTAAAAGAGCTAAGTTGCATGATATTGATTTATTTACACTTAAAGAAGCATTGGAATTTGATTGGTCAAAATTTTTACCGTTTTATTTTAGTTGTCAATGCAATAGAAAAGTACGAATGATCCATGTAGTCCTGAAAGAAGGCCAGATTATCCAAAATCTTGAAAAGGGCCACGTTGATTATTTTGATAAACGTTATGAATGCTTGAAAGATTTTGCTATTTATGTAAATGAAAATATTGCTAAAAAACAACATCATGATTTGATAACGCAGTTAGATAGTGAGGTGGCTTCCACTGGTAAAGAGAAGGATATCCATTATAAAGTATCTTTTGATTCGCATCCGAAGCCGGTTCTTATATATAATAATGATCGTTATGACATAAAAGAACTTTCATTTGATATATGTTTTCAAAAAAAAACATATAAAGAAATGCCAAATATTCTACCATTTTGTTATGACTTTTCCTTTTTTCCTGAGATATATTCTTTTGAGTTATTTCCGCCAATTGATGGCATAGACACGAAAATTGTTGAAAAAGATGGTCACGTGATCCATTTGGAAATCGGTAAAGATATCGGAAGTATTATGGAATGGTTACAAGGGGAGATATTTAGTAAATACTCATGGAAACAACAAAAGATAAATCCAAACATTATTATATGTGATCAGAATTATTCTGATGGGCGTGATTATCGAGAAATTATTATACCTTTTAATAAAAATTTATGTATTAGAATCAATCATAATGACTATTATGTCAAAGAGATAAAAGTACTATTTTATACGATTTATGGCCATACAACACTTACGCCAAAACAATACGAATTAAAAGATGAAAATGGACAAATAAAATCTGTAATTGATATGCAGGGTATTGCATCTGGATTAAAATTTAATATCACATCGGATGAAACAGGTAAATTCCTTGTTCAAACACGACCAGTCAAGAAAGAAAAGGAGATAAAAAATGCCCATTGAAGTCAGAAAACCTACGGCGGAAGAAACTAAGAAGATGAAGGCCTTGCCGATTTGGGAAAAGGAGGTGTCAGAGTTTCCTTGGCATTATGATGAAAAGGAAACTTGTTTGATTCTGGACGGGCAGGTGACGGTGGAATCGGCGGGGCAGACGGTTTCGTTCGGGCCGGGGGATTATGTGGTCTTTCCCGAGGGGTTGGACTGCACATGGAAGATAAAAAAGGCGGTAAGGAAGCATTATCAGTTCGGATAATGAAAAA
>JBEKGL010000012.1:0-17629 GCA_050012815.1 Thermoguttaceae bacterium | reverse complement strand
TGTGGTGGAATCGCCCAATCCGCAAATCAAACTCATTCCCGGCATGACGGCCAACTTGGTCTTTCAAATCGAGGCCCATTCCGGCGTGCTGACCGTCCCGAACGCCGCATTGAGATTTTATCCCAAGCCCGACCAGGTCCGGGAGAGCGACCGGGCAATCCTGGCCGGCGCGGCCCGCATCGGCCTGGAGAATAGCGGCGGAGCCGCCGCTAGTGCAGGCCTTGGAATAGGAGACAAGTCCGCGTCCCAGGGCAACCTCAGCACTCGATACGTCTGGGTAGTCAACGGAAATCTGCTGTCTGCCGTAAAGATTGAAACCGGCTTGAGCGACAAGAATTCCACGGAAGTGGTTTCCGGCGACCTGCACGAAGGGCAAGAAGTGGTCGTCGCCCTGCAAACGGCCGAAACAAAAACAAAATCACCCTGATGTTAATGACATAAAACCGCTTGCGGTTTCGCGAAGCCCATTTCCTTCCGCCAAAAACCAATTGCCTAATAAAAAACCGTGAACTGTAAACCGTAAACTGTAAACCCTGAACCGGCGACTTTGCTGATGAATCTTATCATGATATTACGAGTGTCCTTGCGGGCACTGTCGAAAAACAAGACTCGCGCGGGCCTGACGGTGCTGGGAATCGTCATCGGCGTGGGGGCGGTCATCCTACTGGTGTCGATCAGCCAATCCGCCGGCATGATGATCACGGATCAGTTCCAGAGCTTGGGCACGAACGTGCTCTTCATCCTACCGGGCAGCTACACCGGCGGAGGCAGCATGCGACTTCCTTCAGGGACCTTCACCACGCTGCTGGCCTCCGATGCCGACGCCATGGCGGCCGAGTGCCCAACCGTGCTGGCGGCCTCGCCGGAGGTTAGCGCAAAGGCTCAAGTCGTGGCGGGAAATTTGAATTGGGCCCCGGACTCGATCATGGGAGTAAACGACACATATTTGACCATCCGCAACCAGCAGGTCGAAAAAGGGGAATTCTTTAGCGCCGGCGATGTCCACACCGCGGCCAAGGTCTGCGTCATCGGCAAGACCGTGGCCGACAACCTCTTTCCCGGCATGGATTGCGTCGGCGCGACAATCCGTATAAAAAAGATCCCCTTCCGAGTGATCGGCCTGCTGGAGCCGAAAGGGGCGAACCTTTTCGGCCAGGACCAGGACAACATCGTCCTGGCGCCGTTCACCACGATCAAAAAAAAGGTCAGCGGCAGCAATTTCAATAACGTCGATTGCATCTTCGTGTCGGCTCGCTGGACCGATAAGATGAAACAGACCGAAGAGGAAGTGATAAGTCTATTGCGCCAACGGCATCACATCCGGCAGGGCGCCGAAGACGATTTCACCGTGCGAAACACCTCCGAAGTCGCCAGGGTCTTGAACATCATCACCATGGTGATGACCTTATTGCTCGGCTCCGTGGCCAGCGTCTCGCTGGTCGTGGGCGGGGTGGGCATCATGAACATCATGCTCGTGTCCGTCACCGAGCGGACCCGCGAGATCGGAATCCGCCTGGCCGTAGGCGCGCGCTCGCGCGACATTCTGCGGCAATTCCTGCTGGAAGCCGTGGTGCTTTCCTTGTTGGGCGGGGTGATCGGAGTGGCCCTTGGGATCGGCACGTCTGTGGCCGCCACCTATGCAGTGAACACCTTTCTGAGCGGCACGCCCTGGCCATTGGCAATCTCGGTTAATGCCATCCTGGTTTCCCTCGGTTTCGCGGCTTCGGTGGGAATGTTCTTCGGCTACTATCCCGCCCGAAAGGCCAGTCGGCTCGATCCAATAGAATCGCTACGCTACGAATGACGTAATCCGGCACTTTGTCCCGGTGCTATTTCTCGCCAAGCCGCAAGCGGCATGGAAACGCTCAACATGCATGCGAACAAGTTTTGGCGCAACACCCGATTTAGGGGTAATAAAGCGGTGGATTTTTATCGCTTTAAGACTGTTTTATGGGATGAAAAAATATCAAGAGGGATGCTGTCATAACATCCTATGAAAAAAGGAGTTGCGTCAACGGAAAGTTCCCGGCCGGCCATTGTGGAAATAGGGTTGAATGGGTATATTTAGAGCCTTATTAAAAATGAGTTGTTGATAATTTTTTCTGCTGAAAGGAATCGCATTGTCTAACGATACGAATCTTCCTCCGGATCAGCCGGGACCTGAGAGCGTTCCTCCTTCCAAACAGCCGGCCGGCAACGGCAATCCGATGGGCCGATTGCTGGAAATGCCCATCGAGGAGGAACTGAAGGGCAGTTATTTGACGTACGCCATGAGCGTGATCGTCAGCCGGGCGCTGCCAGACGTGCGCGACGGGCTAAAACCATCGCAGCGCCGCATACTGGTGGCAATGAACGATTTGAACCTTGGTCCCGGGGCGGGCCGGGTTAAGTGCGCGAAGATCTCGGGCGATACCAGCGGCAATTATCATCCGCACGGCGAGGGGGTGATTTATCCGACGCTGGTCCGCATGGCCCAGGAATGGAATATGCGGCACGTGCTGGTCGACAAGCAGGGAAATTTCGGATCGATCGCCGGATTGCCGCCCGCCGCCATGCGATACACCGAGGCCCGCCTTTCGCCCATTGCCGCGCTGTTGTTGGAGGATTTGAAACTCGACACGGTGGATTACATTCCCACTTACGACGAGCGGCGGACGGAGCCGGTGGTCCTGCCGTCGAAATTTCCGAATCTGTTGGTCAACGGCTCGAACGGGATCGCGGTGGGCATGGCCACGTCGATCCCGCCCCACAACCTGGGCGAGATCTGCGACGCGCTGATTAAGGTCATCGACGAGCCGGACATATCGATCGACGAGTTGTTGGAGATCGTGCCCGGGCCCGATTTTCCCACTGGAGGCGTGGTCTGCGGCCGGACGGGAATCCGCCGCGGGTATTATTCCGGCCGGAGCACAATCGTCGTCCGCGCCAGGGCGGCCATCGAGGAGCATAACAAACGCTACCGTATCGTCGTTAGCGAAATTCCCTTCCAGCAATCACGCGATCGGATCGAGGAGCGGATCGCCGACGCGGTCAACGATGGGAAGATTCCCGGCATATCGGGCTGCCGCAACGAAAGCGACCTGGACGAGCCGGTCCGACTGGTGCTCGATTTGAAGCGCGACGCCGATCCGGAGATAGTGCTCAACCAACTGTATCAATTCACTCCGCTGCAAGACAGTTTTTCAATCATCTTCCTGGCGTTGGTGGACGGGAAGCCGCGGGTGCTTTCCATCAAGGAATTGCTCGAGGAGTTTCTGCGGCATCGGGAAACGATAATCCGGCGGCGGACACAGTTTTTGCTGTTCCGGGCAAGGCAGCGGAAACACACGGTAGAAGGGCTGCTCTTGGCCCACGCCAACATCGACGAAGTGATCCGGGTCATCCGCTCTTCGGGCACCCAGGCCGAGGCCAAGCAGAAGTTGATGCTGATTCAAACTCCGGCCGCTTTGATGCGCCGGGCCTTGGGCGACGAAGGTTTCGCCGTGTTCACCTCCGAGCACGGGGAGAGCGAAAACTATAGTTTAACGCCCGTGCAGGCCGACGCGATCCTGAAAATGACGCTCGGGCAGTTGGTCAATCTGGAACAAAACAAGCTGGCCGACGAACATCGGGCCTTGCTGGCCGAAATCGCCGAGTACAACCGCATCCTTTCCGATCGCAACAACATCCTGGATCTGATCCGCGACGAATTACGCGAACTGAAGCGCAAACACGCCGAACCGCGGCGCACGGAGATAAGCGGCGAGGAGATCGGCGACGTCAATCTGGAAGACCTGATCGAAGAAGAGATGATGGTCGTGTCGATCACCAGCAACGGGTACGTCAAACGCACGCCGGTATCGGCCTACCGTGCCCAGCGCCGCGGCGGCAAGGGCCTTACAGGCGCGAAAACCGAAGAAGAAGATCCCGTGCAACATCTGTTCGTGGCCAGCACGCACGCCTATCTCTTGTTTTTCACAAACAAGGGGAAGGTGTATTGGCGAAAGGTGTACGACCTGCCCCAGCTTGCCCGGGACAGCCGGGGCCGGGCAGTGGTGAATCTGCTCAATCTGTCCGAGGGCGAGCAGATTGCCGATTGCCGGGCGGTGAAGGATTTCGATCTGCCCGATCATTACCTGGTGATGGCCACGGCGCGGGGATTGGTGAAAAAGACGCCCCTGGCCGCATACAGCCGGCCGATGAAGACCGGCATTATCGCCATCAAGCTCCGCGAGGGAGACGAATTGGTCGACGTGGTGGTGGCCAAGACGGGCGACGAGTTGGTGCTGGCCACCGCCAAGGGCATGGCCATCCGCTTTAAACAGTCCGACGCCCGGCCCATGGGCCGCAATTCCAGCGGCGTAAAAGGCATCAGGCTTACAGCCGGGGACTTGGTCGTAGGCATGGTGGTGGCCGATCCCGAGGCCACGCTCTTGACGGCCTGCGCAAACGGCTACGGCAAACGCACGCCCTTCGGGCCGAACCTGGAAACCGATTCCGGCGGTGTGGGCGAGCCGGCCGGGGAAGAAATCGAATCGGATGAAGACACGGCCGAGCACGAAGGCGAGCAGCCCGAAACCAATGGCCTTGAGGCTGGGGAAAGCGAGGAAGAGGAGCTTACCTCCGGTCATTGCTATCGCACGCAGCACCGGGGAGGAAAGGGCCTGCGCGACGTAAAAACCAGCGAGCGCAACGGCCCGGCCATCGGCATCGTCTCGGTGTGCAACGATGACGAGTTGTTCATGATCACCGCCCGGGGCAAGATCCAACGCATTGCGGTCGCCGACATCAGCATTATCGGCCGCAACACCCAGGGCGTAAAAATCATGAGCCTCGATGAAGACGACAAGCTGGTGGCGGCCAAACGCGTGCCGAAGGAAGAAAACGGCGACAAAGAAGGGTAGGGGGCAGTGGGCGGTGAGGGGTGGTCAGTTTACTGACCCACTTGAAAAAGTATATATCAGATGGTTTCCGGTTTTCAATAATCAATCATCTCTTATGAAGTACCGCGTTATCGCCCTTTATTCATCCTACAGTGTCCTGACTAAAAATAAAAAGCCTATCGAGCATGAAAAATAATCCCTTGCCTCGGCTCGACAATGATTCTGAAATCAGAGAACAACTTCTGCCCTATTGTCGGCTCAAACCCGGCGAAATCTGGCGGGATCCGCTGGGGCAACACCGGGTGGGTTGTTTGGACGCCGCGGACTCGGCTTGCGTGGCCGAACTGGCCCTCGGCGCCCGGCCGACGCTGGCCGTCCACGATCCTCCTTATAATTTAGTGGCTTTTGATCTTCGCGAAATCGGCAAATACATCCAGTGGTGTAGACGTTGGGTGCGAAATACCCATGCCGTCACGGCCGAGGACGCATCGCTTTACGTTTGGCTCGGGGCCGATCAAAACGACGGATTTCAACCCCTGGCCGACTTCATGGTTATGATGCGCGGAGAGCCGTTTTCCGCACGCAGCTTTATAACCATGCGCAACCAGCGCGGATACGGCACGCAAAAAAACTGGATGGCCGTCCGTCAAGAATTGCTCTACTATGTCAAGGGACGGCCCATTTTCAACGTTGAAGCCGAATATACCGACATACCTAAAATCCTCCGCGGTTATTATAAGAAAGTCGGCGGCGTGGTTACGGAAAATCTCCAGCGCGGCAAGGCCGAAACGATCCGCGCCGGCAATGTGTGGGTCGACGTTCAGCAGGTGTTCTACCGCATGGAGGAGAACGTTTCGGGATGCTACGCGCAAAAACCGCTGAAGTGCATCGAACGCATCATTCGGGCAAGTTCCAATCCCGGCGATTGCGTACTCGATCTTTTCGCCCATTCCGGCGCCACGCTTCTGGCGGCCGAGATCCTTAATCGGCCCTGCCTTACCGCCGACGTCGATCCAATATATTGCGAGATTACAATCCGCCGGCTGGAGCATTATCGGCGGACGGGAAAATCAGGGTGGCAAAACGGGCATCCCTTCGAGCGAGAAATTCCGACATTAAACGAAAATCCCGCCTGTTTCCAGGAATTACTAAAATGAGAATCGTTGTCATCGGCGCCGGTTACGTGGGTCTGGTCACGGGCACGTGCTTGGCCGAGACCGGCAACAGCGTGGTGTGCGTGGATTGCGACAGAAAGAAAATCGACCTTTTAAATCGCGGCCACATCCCCATTTACGAGCCGGGGCTGGCCGAGCTGGTCGCCCGGAACGTGAGCGCCGGTCGGCTGTGCTTTACCACCGATCAGACGGCCGCGGCATCCAAGGCGCAAATCGTTTTTTTAGCCGTGGGCACGCCGGCATCGGACGACGGTTGCGTCAACCTGGCGCCGCTGTGGACGGTGGTCGAGGGCATCGCAGGGCACTTGAACAAATCCTGCATCGTGGTCTGCAAGAGCACAGTGCCCGTGGGCACGAACGCGAAAATAGCCGATCGATTGAAAGAACTCTGCGGACGCGACGTGGACGTGGCCAGCAATCCGGAATTCTTGAAGGAAGGGACGGCCATCGAGGACTTCATGAAACCTGACCGCATGGTCATGGGCGTGCGCCGGGTTGAAGTGGCCGAAGTGCTCAGGGACCTGTACCAGCCGTATCTGCGGACCGAAAAGCCGTTTGTGGTCATGTCGCCGGAGAGCGCGGAAATGACCAAATACGCCGCCAACGCCCTGCTGGCCGCAAAAATCAGTTTTATCAACGAGATGGCGAATATATGCGAGCGCTTGGGGGCGGATATAAACGAGGTCCGCCGCGGCATGGGTTTTGACAGCCGCATCGGTTTTGCATTTCTTTTTCCAGGCGTGGGCTTCGGCGGGAGCTGCTTTCCCAAAGACGTGCGGGCGCTTTCGGCCGCCGCCCGTGAGCACGGCGTCGATCCCCTCGTCCTCGAAGCGGTCCACGCCGTGAACGAGAAACAGAAAATACTGCTCATTGAAAAGATCGAGCAACACTTCGAGGGCAATTTGGGGAACAAGTCGATTGCCGTTTGGGGGTTGGCCTTCAAGCCCGGCACCGACGACGTGCGCGAGGCCCCGGCACTGGTGCTTATTGACCGGCTGCTCGAGCACGGAGCGAAACTTCGCGTGCACGACCCGGTGGCCATGGAGAACGTGCGGCACGCGTACGGCGAGAAGTTGGTGTATTGCGACCGCCGCGACGACGCCTTGATCGGGGCCGACGCCCTGGCGATCATGACCGAGTGGAAGCAGTTCGTGCATCCCGACTTCGAGGAAATGGGCAAGCTGATGCGGCAAAAAATTATTTTCGACGGCCGCAATATCTACGATCCCCAGCGGATGCGCGAGGCCGGCTTTACCTACTACAGCATCGGCCGCCCGGCCGTAAGGCCGTAAGATATGAAAAACGCTCTAGCGTTGGCGGAAGCGTTTCCAATCGATGCCCAGTTTGTGCATTTTGGCCCGAAGCGTGTGCGGATTGATCTCCAGCAACACGGCTGCACCGTGGGGTCCTTCGACGCGACCTTTGGTCAGAGCCAGGGCCTGTTCGATGTGCCGTCGCACCGTGGCATTAAGCGGCTCGACGCCGGCGGGCGCGGCCGGGGACGGGGATTTCGTTTTTGGGGCCTCGGCGGCGGGAATCGACTGATCCGCGGCCACGCCCAGGGCCTTGGCTATCTCCAATGTCTTGCCTTCGCCTAGAATCGCCGCGCGATCGATCACGGCGGCCAGTTCGCGGATGTTTCCAGGCCAGGGATAGGACGTTAATAATGCCATGTCTTGCGGGACGGGCAGGACCGGGGCCAGTCCGAAGCGGGTGGCCGCGCGGCGGGCAAAATGCGCGGCCAGCCTGGCGATATCCTCGCGGCGCTCGCGCAGGGTCGGCAAGACAATGGGGAACACGGCGATGCGGTACCACAGGTCCTCGCGAAATCGCCCGTCGGCCACCATGGCGGCCAAATCGCGGTGCGTGGCGGCGACGATCCGCACGTCTACGTGGATGGGCTGTTCGCCGCCCACGCGCTCCATCCAGCCGTCCTGCAATATGCGCAACATGCGGACTTGCGCGGCCAAGGGCAGTTCGCCGATTTCGTCGAGAAACAGCGTGCCGCCGTTGGCTCGTTCGAACCAGCCGCGGCGGGTTTCCACCGCGCCGGTGAATGCCCCGCGCTGGTGGCCGAAAAGCTGGGAGTCGATCAGTTCCGGCGGGATGGCCCCGCAGTTCACCCGGTCGAATGGTCCGGCGGCCCGGCGCGATCGGGTGTGGATCGAGCGGGCGATCAATTCCTTGCCGGTTCCGGTCTCGCCGAAAATCAACACCGGTGCGTCGGACGGGGCAACCAGCTCTACCCGCTCCATGACGGCGCGCAGCCCGGTATCGGCCCCCACGATCGTATCGCCTAGTTCTTTGCGCCCGAGTTTGGTCAAAAGCGAACGTTTGTCGGCCTCGGCGGCTTCGCGCAACGCGGCCATTTCGCTTAGCCGGCGGTCGTTTTCCAGGGCAATGGAAAAGGGTTCCAATAGGCGCTCAACCAGTGCTACGTGTTTCTGGGTGAATGACCGCCGCTGACCGGCGCAAAGCGCCAAGATGCCGGACGGCTCCCGGGGATTTCCCAAGGGGCCGACCAAGACGTCGCCGTCAAAACCGCTGGGCAGGAGAAAATCCCACTGGCTGGTGTTTGAAGCTCCACGGTTGATGCGGATGATCTCACAGCGTGCACACCAGGTCAAAAAAGAATCTAACTGCACGGCGGAGCAAACCGTGCGGACATGAGGAAGCGACGTTTCGGCTGGTTCCAGGCCCACTGCAACGGTTTCCAGACTCGAACGCTTTAGGTCCAGGCGGCGCACCAAAACCTGCTCGAGCGGCATCCTCTGGACCAGCATGGCGGCAATGTTCGCGGTGGATTGGGTGATTTCAATATGGCGGCAGGCTTCGCGCCAAACACTTAAAAGGGCGGTCTGAAATTCTTCCATAATCGCATCATGGATTTTCATTTGTGGCAAACACTCCCGGAGCAAGGTTGGCGTATCGCGAAACCGCAAGCAGTCTCCGGGACTAAACAATGGAAACGGCATTAAAGGCAATAATTATATATATCATATATCACGGATATTATACCAAATACAGTAGAAATAACTATCGTATTTAGCAGTTATTCAACAATAAAATACATTAATATGATGATAATGATTAGCGTATATAGCGTAATCATCGAGAAAACAGTATCGCGGAAAGACCGGCACAATACTTGCCAGTAACAAGGTACTGGATCATGTCAATTTGTATATGGAGAAAAACAAATGCATAGGGAAAAAACGTGGCGTCGCTTTTTATTGGTAATTGGGTGTTTTGCCTTTTTGGGTTTTTGCGCGACTGGGACCAAACTTCAGGCCCAGCAGGAATCGAAAATCTCGGGCACGACAGTGGAATTGTTGAACGTTTCGTATGATCCCACGCGGGAATTGTACCGCGATTTCAACGAGGCCTTTGCCAAGGAGTGGCTCAATAAGACGGGTCAGATTGTCAAGGTGAAGCAGTCGCACGGTGGATCGGGTAAGCAGGCCCGGGCGGTAATCGAAGGTCAGCCGGCCGACGTGGTGACCCTGGCATTGGCCTACGATGTTGATGCGATTCACGAACATGGCAATCTGCTGCCCGAAAATTGGCAGTCCCGCTTGCCAAACAATAGCGCTCCATATACATCCACAATTGTATTTTTAGTGCGCAAAGGCAATCCAAAGGGCATTAAAGACTGGAACGACCTGATCAAGCCCGATGTACAGGTCATTACTCCGAACCCAAAAACCTCGGGCGGGGCCCGATGGAATTATCTGGCCGCATGGGGTTACGTGCTTAAGCGCGAACTAGGCGATTTCGCTAAGCTTAAGGATCCGAAAGCCGCCCCCCAGGTAGCCAAGGCCCAGGCGAAAGCTCAACAGTTCGTCAAAGAACTTTTTACTCATGTACCGGTATTGGATATCGGCGCCCGGGGTTCGACCATGACCTTCGTGCAGCGGGAGATGGGCGACGTGCTGTTGGCATGGGAAAACGAGGCTTTTTTATCGATAGAAGAGTTGGGACCGGATAAGTTTGACATTGTGGTTCCGCCGCTAAGCATTTTGGCGGAGCCCGCGGTTTCCGTTGTGGATGCCGTGGCCGATAAGCGCGGCACTCACAAGGTGGCTGAGGCATATTTGCAGTATCTTTATTCGCCGGTCGGTCAAACGATAGCCGCCAAGCATTATTACCGGCCGCGAAACAGCAGGGGCGTGCCTGAAAAACTGTTGAAACAATTTCCCGAGATCGAACTTTTCACGATCGACGAGGTATTCGACGGATGGAATAAGGCCCAGGCCAAGCATTTCGACGACGGCGGCGTATTCGATCAGATATATAAGCCATAAATAATATGTAAAGCCGCGACCAGTGGTCGCGCTTTTGACCAGTGGTCGCGCTTTTGACCAGTGCTCGCAGTTTTGACCAGTGCTTGCAATTGGGGCGTTTTTACAACGAACACATAAAATTTTCATAAAGGAACGTACGATGATTGAAACGATTTCGATTTTCAGCGGTCGCGGCAGGGACGGGCGGAAAGAGCCTTTCGACCGCATCGATCTTAAAATGGGGCAGGTTGTAAGCATTGTGGGTCCGACGGGGTCGGGCAAGACCACGTTCATCAACGACATCGAGCTTTTTGCCGACGGCGACACGCCCAGCGGGCGGCGGATTCTGATCGACGGCGCACCCGCGCCCGCCGATTTCCGCTGCAACCCGGCGCGGAACCCGATCGCCTTGATCACTCAGCACACCACCTTTCTTTCGGATATGCCGGTGCGCGACTTTTTGAGCACGCACTGCCGCGTACGGGCCTGCAACGGCCAGACCGCCCAGATGGTGGACGAGACGATCCAATTCGCCAACCAATTGACCGGCGAGCCGATCGACATGGACAATCGCATGACCGAGCTTTCGGGCGGTCAGACCCGGGCGTTGCTCATTGCCGACGCCACGGTAATTTGCAGCACGCCGGTGGTGCTATTGGACGAGGTGGAAAACGCCGGCATTCACCGCACCCGGGCCGTGCAAATGCTTCGGCGGCGGCGGAAGATATTTATTTTCGTGACCCACGATCCGCGCATCGCCTTGTTGTCCGACTTCCGCATAGTGATGCAAGGAGGCTCGATCGTAAACGTGCTTTCCACCAGCGAAGACGAACGCACGGTTTCGGTCCGCGTCAATCGGCTGGACGACGCACTTTCCAGTTTGCGCGACAAGCTGCGGCACGGGCAGCGTCTAAGCGCCGAGGAATTGCTGGAGGTATCATGAGACTTGCTATTTGCGCCGGCCCGGCGACCACGGGCAAAACTTCAGTGCTGCGGCACATGACGCGTAAACTGCTCCGCGCCGGGCATCGCGCGGCGTTTGTGAAACTCGACGTGCAATACGCCGACGAGGATGAGTTGCTGGCCAAGGAGTTCAACATTCCCACGAAAAAGGTGTACACGGGCGAACTTTGCCCTGACCACTGCCACGTGATGATCCTTGGCGACGCTCTGCGCTGGGCCGAGCAAAACGGCGCCGATATACTGCTGGTCGAGACGGCAGGGCTGTGTTTGCGGTGCGCCCCATACGTGGACGGCGGGCTGGGCATGATCGTGCTGGAGGCGACCAGCGGGATGAATCTGCCGCTCAAGGTCGGCCCCATGCTCTCGCTGGCCGACATCGCCGTGGTGACCAAGATTGACCGGGTATCGCAGGCGGAGCGCGAGGTGTTTCGGGCGCGGATCCAGGAAGTGGCCCCGGACGTGCTCGTGCGCGAGGTAAACGCCCTGCACGGCATAGGCATCGATCCCCTGGTCACTAGGATGCTGGAAACGCCCGAGGTCACCGGTTCGCTTTACTTGCGCGGCAATCCGCCGGTGGGCACGTGCACGATCTGCGTGGGCAAGAAGGAAATCGGCTGGCAGGCGCACTTCGGCGTGGTGCGCGCGCTGGAGAACCAGACTTTTTATCGCGGAGAGTAGCATGGGCGAACGGATTTATTTCGACAACGCCGCCACCACGCCCTTGGACCCCCGCGTTTTTGAGGCGATGCGGCCTTATTTGCAACAGGCTTGGGGCAATCCTTCCAGCTTGTACCGGGAAGGGCGGGAGGCCCGCGCGGCAGTTGATCGAGCCAGGACTCAGGTGGCGCAATTGCTGGGCGCGGAAGCCAACGAAATTGTTTTTACCTCCAGCGGCACCGAAGCCGATGCACTGGCGATCCGCGGGGCATTGACGGCCAAAGGTCTTCAAAACGCCCGCCTGATCGCCAGCGCGATCGAACACCCGGCCGTTTTGGCCTGCTGCCGGCGATTGGCACGCGAAGGTGTATCGCTGACCCTCTTGCCCGTGGATGAAGACGGCATCGTGGATCCGGAGACTCTGCGAAGGGAAATAACGCCGGATACGCGACTGGTTTCGATCATGGCGGCCAATAACGTTGTCGGAACGCTCCAGATGGTGACGGAACTGGCCGAGATCGCGCGTCAACACGGCGTTTTGTTTCACACCGACGCGGTGCAGGCCGTGGGAAAGATCCCCTTTGACATGCGCCTTCAGCCGATCGATTTGCTTTCGCTATCGGCGCACAAGCTAAACGGACCGAAAGGGGTAGGGGCGTTGTACGTGCGCGGCGGGGTGGAGTTGGCGCCGCTTTTAGAAGGCGGTGGACAGGAGTCGGGGATTCGCTCGGGCACGGAAAATGTCGCCGGCATAGTGGGCTTGGGCGCGGCCGCGGAAATCGCGCGCGAGCACATGGCCGATGAGGCGGTGCGTTTGGTTAAGATTCGCGAGTACATTATCGAGTCGATCACGGAACTTATTCCCAACGCTTATCTGATCGGCGATCGGTATCGGCGGCTGCCGGGTCATATCTGCCTGGGTTTCGCGGGAATGGAGGGCGAGGCGATCCGGCTTCTCATGGAGTTGGACGCGGCTGGGATCGCCATTTCCTCGGGCAGCGCGTGCAGCGCATTGCACGCCGGAGAGCCTTCGCATGTGTTGGAGGCATTGGGATTCGATGCCTTTAAGGCCCGAGGCTCGCTGCGGATCAGTTTGGGACGTTTCAACACCTTTGAACAGGCCGCGCGGTTGTTGGAAGTGCTTCCCCGCGCGGTAAGCGCCTTGCGGCCAATCAGCAGCCTTGCGGCGTTAAGTTGAGACACAGTATCCGGCCGTGAATACACGGCGGGGAAATAATCGGAAAGGAGCATTTCATAAATGTCCGAAACAACAGAATACCAGCTACCGGGTTTGAACTGCGGGCTGTGCGGGTATCGCACCTGCGATGAATTCCAGGAACGATTGGCATCTTCGCCAGAAATGCTGCGGCGCTGCATTCATCTATCGAAAAACCGCGTCCGCTCCGAGTCCTCGTCAACAGCGGCGGCCGAGCCTACTGAGCATCGAGCGGCGGGCACTGCCGAAAGTACTCGCCGAATTGACCGTGTCGAGAGCGGCGCAGGTCCGTTGCCGGTCTATGCCATCGGCGGCAACCCGGGTGCGAGTTGCGGCGCATGTACGGGCGAGGACGGATTCAACACTTGCGGAGTTCGGACTTGCTCGCCCGGCGTTAGGGGAATTGAGTCGCAACAGACCGATTGGCTGGACCATTTGGGTCGGGAGTTCGACTTTTACCTGGAGCATTTTCCAGAGGAGCCGGGGCCGCGGGAGATCATTCTACCGCATAATCCGCTCTTGACCCGGGAGATGAACATCCAGGTGGGCGACATTTTGATCGGCCGGCCGTTGGGAATGTCGTGCGGTTGCCCGATCACCCATTGCGGCGTGGTAACGGAGGTCGATCATCGCACCGGAGTGATTGTTTGGTGCGTGACCGGGCCGCTGGGCCCCCGGGAAAAGGGGTACAAGGACCTTGGCTACTACATTGCCGAGGGGTACGAGGGATTGGTGAATGAAACCCGTTGCGAATTACGGATTGGCATGAGATACTTCTTTCAGCCGCGTATGTGCATGTTACAATGGCGGCACAGCGGATTGATCAATTACCTCAGCCGCAACGGGGGTCAATACCAGGTGCGGGTAGAGGGATTGTGGATCGGATAGAAAGGGTTCAGGGTTCAGCAATAGATGCTGAAAGTGAGCTTTTCGGTGAAGTGTTTGAGTGAGACACCCTCACCCTAACCCTCTCCCGACCGCTGCGCGGCGCCCGGAGAGGGAATATGATATGCGGATCCGGTTAAAACAACAGAGCGTCTTGCCCGGGTTTGGGCTGACCATGGGCTTCACGCTGTTTTATTTAAGCCTTATCGTGTTGATTCCGCTGTCCGGTCTGTTTCTCAAGTCGGCCACGATAAGCTGGCCGGAATTTTGGAAAACCGTGAGCGATCCGCGGGTGGTGGCCTCGTATCGCTTGACATTCGGGGCATCGCTTGTCGCCGCCATTATAAACGCGGTGTTTGGACTGATAGTGGCCTGGGTGCTGGTGAGATATTCGTTTCCCGGCAAGCGGATTATCGATGCCTTGGTGGATCTGCCTTTTGCCATGCCCACGGCCGTTTCGGGAATCGCCTTGACCACGATTTACGCCTCGAACGGCTGGATCGGGCATTTGCTGAAACCGCTAGGGATCAAAGTGGCTTACACTCCGCTGGGCGTGATCGTGGCATTGACGTTTATCGGGTTGCCTTTCGTGGTGCGGACGTTGCAGCCGGCCTTGGAAGACATGGAGACCGGGGTGGAAGAGGCCGCGGCCAGCCTGGGCGCCAGCCGCTGGCAAACATTTATTAAGGTGATTCTGCCCATGATTTTTCCGGCGCTTTTGACCGGTTTTGCCTTGGCCTTTGCCCGGGCCCTGGGCGAATACGGTTCGGTGATTTTCATCTCGGGCAATTTGCCCATGAAGACCGAAATTACACCGCTTTTGATAGTTACCAAACTGGAAGAATTCAATTATGCCCAGGCCGCGGCGATTGCTGTGGTGACGCTGGTGGCGTCGTTCGCCGTGCTTTTGTTTATTAATCTGGTGCAATGGTGGAGCCGGCACTACGCCGCCTGATACCGCTTGCGGTTTCGCGCTAACCGACAATCTCCGATCCTCGATTCATTTATACTAAAACTGATAACTGAAAACTTGATAAAAACCGCTTGCGGTTTCGCGCTAACCGACAATCTCCGATCCTCGATTCATTTATACTAAAACTGATAACTGTAAACTGACAACCGTATATTTACATGGCCGCAACAATCGCCAAAAACTATTCCGCAAGCGACAAAGGCCGTTTAGGCTCGGCGGTGCTGGAGCCGTTTTGGGTTCGTTGGCTGCTAATCGGCGTGACCATTGCGTTTCTCGCGCTGTTTCTGTTGGTGCCGCTTATGGTGGTTTTTACCCAGGCGTTTGAAAAAGGTTGGAGGGTTTATCTGGCCTCGCTCAAGGATACCGACGCCCTGGCGGCCATACGATTGACGTTGTTTGTGGCCATGATCGTGGTGCCCATCAACACGGTCTTCGGCGTTTCGGCGGCCTGGGCGATCAGCAAGTTCGAATTTGTGGGCAAAAGCCTTCTGATAACCTTGATCGATCTGCCTTACAGCGTATCGCCGGTGATTGCGGGTATGATCTTCGTGCTTATGTTCGGCCGGAATGGATGGTTCGGGCCGTGGCTTGCGGCCCATGACGTTCAAGTGATATTTTCGGCCTCGGGCATAGTGTTGGCGACATTGTTCGTGACCTTTCCCTTCGTGGCCCGGGAGTTGATCCCGCTTATGCAGTCGCAGGGTACGGAGGAAGAGGAAGCGGCCCGGGTTTTGGGTGCGGGCGGCTGGCAAATCTTCCGCCGCGTGACGCTGCCGAATATAAAATGGGGACTGCTCTACGGCATTATCCTATGCAACGCCCGGACAATGGGGGAGTTCGGGGCGGTGTCGGTGGTGTCGGGACACATCCGCGGGGAGACGAACACCGTGCCCTTGCAAGTCGAGGTTTTATATAATGAGTATAATGTGGCGGCGGCGTTTTCGCTGGCTTCGCTTTTGGCCATGCTGGCGCTGGTGACGCTGATACTGAAATCGCTTTTGGAATGGAAGGGCGTGGGCCGAAACGCCCCGCACGCGCAGGCTTACATCGGAGATTGACGATGAGCATCGAAGCACGCAATATTTCCAAAACCTTCGGCTCCTTCGTTGCCCTTAATGACGTCAGCCTGACCGTGGCGACCGGCGAACTACTGGCCTTGCTGGGTCCGTCGGGCTCGGGAAAGACCACGCTTTTGCGGATCATCGCCGGGCTGGAACGGCCGGACCGCCACAGCGGCCCAATACTTTTTCACGAAGAGAACGTAGCCTCGCGCCGGGTGGGCGACCGCGAAGTGGGATTCGTATTCCAACACTACGCCCTGTTTCGCCACATGACGGTATTCGAAAACGTGGCCTTTGGTTTGCGGGTAAGGCCCCGACGGTTGCGGGCCGTCAAAAGCGTCATCAAACAGCGGGTCGATCAATTGTTGCAGCTTGTGCAACTGGATACCTTTGCCACGCGCTATCCGCACCAGCTTTCCGGCGGACAGCGGCAGCGCGTGGCCCTGGCCCGGGCCCTGGCCATCCAGCCGAAAGTGCTCTTGCTGGACGAGCCCTTCGGGTCTTTGGACGCGAAGGTCCGGCAGGAACTTCGCCGCTGGCTCCGCCGCTTGCACGACGAAATTCACGTAACCAGCGTTTTCGTGACCCACGATCAGGAAGAGGCCTTGGAATTGGCCGACCGCGTGGTGGTGATGAACGAAGGGCGGATCGAACAGATCGGCGCGCCTGATGAAGTGTTCCATAATCCGCGCACGGAGTTCGTAATGAACTTTTTGGGTCAAGTGAACCTTTTCGGCGGCCGGGTGGAAGACGGCAAGGTGCTTTTTTCCACGTTGGCGCTGGATTCGCCCCAGCACGCCCAGTTGCCCAATCAGCCGGTGAAGGTTTTCGTGCGTCCGCACGAGTTCGAGGTTAACACGCAGCCCAACGGTCAGGTGAACCTGCGCGCGACCGTTTCCCGCGTCCATTCGGCCGGTCCCAACGCCCGGCTGCAACTGGTGGCCGAATCGGGCGAGAACCTCTCGGCGGAACTATCGCAAGAACGTTTTCGCGATCTGGGAATCCGCCCAGGCAGCCAAGTTTTCCTTACCCCGCGCGACGTGAAAGTCTTCGTGGCGGATTATGTGATTTGAAGTGATAAAAAACAGCACGATATGGAGGGGTGGGCAGTTTACTGCCCACTTTTGTACTTTATATGCAATGAATGGTAACTAGTGCGAAACCGCAGGCGATTTTCATTACACTTAGTTGGTGGGCCTGACTGGTATGAAGCGTTCCTCCGGCGGAACGATGGAGGTGATGCGCAGGCCGAATTTATCGCCGACTTTTACCGCTTCGCCGCAAGCGATCTTACAATTGCTGACTTCCAGGTCGAGCGTTTCCTCGCATGATTTGTCGAATTGCAGAATCTGCCCGGGGCCTATCTCCAGGATCCGGCCAAGTGTTTGTTTTTTCTGGGCTAATGTGACCACGACTGGGACGCGGACTCGCAACAAGCTGCGGGTGTAGGGGGGAAACTCGCGTTTGCCGGTTCGGCGGAGTGGGTTGGGAATCGGTTGCGGCGTCGGCTGGGTATCGAGATTCACTTGGGCCGAAGCGGCTGATTGCGAAGTT
>JBEKGL010000011.1:0-17938 GCA_050012815.1 Thermoguttaceae bacterium | reverse complement strand
GTGCAAAATCAAGCGAAGCAGATGGAAAGCGAAGCCGAGTTGATTACCTATATGCATCACCCATGGCCGCGGAGTCAGTTGCTCTCGGCTTTATTTTCCAGGCTGCCCGAAGAAATCACGCTCGAACAACTGCAAATAACTATCGAGGCGGACAATTCGGTCCCGACATCGGATCGCCGTCCACCAACACACTTGGGGAACTCCGGCGATCCACAAAAAACATTGTCTCCGGCCGAGCGCGACCTGCAAACCCTGCAAAACCAGTCCGACGGCAAACAAACCGTCGTTATTCTTATCGGCTCCACCACCGATAGCGCCGCGGTCCCCCGTTTTTTAAATGAGATACTCTCGAACCCGCTGTTCTCCAAGGCGGAATTAGGTTCCGTTACCAGCGTAAACGAATCTTCCGGAACGGCGATTCAATTTCAAGCCAAGCTTGTTGTTAAACCAGGATACGGTCAACCGGGCGGACCCGCCGACAATCAAAAAACATCTCGCCTTCAAAGCAGTGCAGGTAATGATTATGCAAGCAACTGAGAGCAAAATCCATCGCGGCAGTTGGCTAGTGACCATACCGCTGGTCGCCATAGCCGTAATTCATATAATGTTCGTTTTTTTTCCGGGTCGAAAAGTAATAGCCCAGTTACGCAAGGAAATAGAATCCAGGCAGCTATACATCAGCAATTCCAACAACGTCTCCGCCAAGTTGGCCGCCGCCCAACAAGATCTTCTCGAAGTGAAATCGTATATCGAAAAATGGCGGCGCGAGGTCTGTTTAGTTCATCGTCCTCCGGTGCTATACGGCAATATCACTAACTTGAGCAAACAAGCGGGAACGACCACCACGCGTTTTGAACCGCAACCGATCCTTGAACTTGGCCTGATCCGACAAATTCCCATCCACATGGCTTGTACTGGAACTTTTGCCCAAATCCATGAATTCATTCGTTCTTTAGAAAGTCTGCCCCAGACAATTTGGCTGGATTCGCTAAAATATCAGAAGTCTGGGCAAAATGGGGAATGTGTATTGTGCGAAATAAACCTGGTTGTCTTTTCCGATAATCCAAAAAATTCCGATTACGCCGACAGTGGTAAATAACCGATATACGGAGGAGCATGACCATTGGGCGCATTGCACCCAGGTCTGCTGATAGAACAGTGAATATACGAGATTTAAGCAAACAACTTAAGCATGAAATAGCCATTCATCCCAAGAAGGCCGTTGTTTTAGGGATATTGACAGCCGTGGGACTATTTTTTTGGGTCCCGCTTTTTTGGCGATGGGCAAATAAATCCAACGAAGATTCGCAATCACCGGCCGGAACTCAAGCCGTGGTGATCGCATCTTCAGGACAGACAAATTCCGCCAATAACTTAGCCGCCAACAAGGAGAACAAACCTCCACGATATTCCTGGAAAGAAGTGTTGAAGCAGATGAGCAACGACCCGCGGACTCGCCCTGCCGAACCACTGACTATCGCCCGAAATCCGTTCCAGGGACTGAAGGAAACGATTGACAAAGCCGCATTGGAGGAGCAGGTCAAGGCCAAAGCGCCGCCCGCCACGCCGGCAAGCCTGGGCATGGCCCTGACAAGCACCCTAATCGGGTCAAAAGGCGGAATAGCCAGGATCGGCGGCAGAATATACAACCAGGGACAGACGATCGAAATGGAAAAAGAAGGACGCAACTACAAATTCGTTCTTAGCGAAGTTCACGATCGCCGGGTGGTTTTAGAAATGGAAGGAGAACGTTTCGAATTAAGTATCCCAAAACCGGGCACATCCAGCCACATGGTGTTGGGAACCTTTGAAAAATAAAAACGGGGCGCTAATAAGAAGATAATTTGTTTGAGGGCGGTATAAGCCATTAAATAAGGGTCATACCGCGTTCAAAACTTTTCATTTTGAAGTATTGCTTTTCTTTTGGCGTCACGGAAGACACATGAAAACCATCCGTCGATTGGGCTTACCCGTTATTTGTGTCGCCATCGGCATCGGATGGGCCGTCATTGTGGGGATTTGCTTAACTCCCACGAATAATCCAGTAAAATCATGCGATTTTAAATCATCGGCAACGGAACACTCACCCGCCCGTATCGCGGAACAAGCTGAAAAACCGAAGGGCGCAATTCCCGTCCAGCCGCCGTCCCTGCTGGATACCGTGGTAACGCTTCCACCGCCCTCGGAACCCACGGGTCCGGTCATAGTTCAGCCGTATCCACCCAGTGCGCAAGAGTACACGCCGCCCCCGCCGCCGGAGCCTGAAGGGACCACACCGGGTAAGTCACCCCTGCCCGGCGTCATGAAATTATTGCGGGAACGTTTGTCGGTTCCCCCGCGGACGATAGACAAAACAGTGTCCCAGCCCATCCCAAGCCAAACGACCCAACCACACATTAAGTCGACCATCGAGGGCGAGGGCGACGGCAAACTACGAATCCACATTTACGATGAAGACATACACAAGGTGTTGGATTTGCTCAGCGAGCAAGGCAATTTAAACATTTTAACGAGCAAGAATGTCGAGGCCAAAGTCTCCGCCACACTCAACGGCGTCGATCTGGACGGGGCATTGGATGCGATTCTCAAATCCACGGGTTACGTCGCAAAACGAGAAGGAAACTACGTCTTCGTGGGCACGCCCGACGATTTCAACAATTTGGAGCAGGCATTGGATAAAGTCCACACGCGAGTCTACCAGCCTAATTACATCACGGCTGCGGAACTGAAAACGCTGGTCACGCCGCTTTTGTCCGAAAAGACCGGCGTCATTAGCATTTCAACTCCGTCCGAGGCGGGCATCGGGACCAGCGACTCAAACGCCGGCGGCAACAAGTTCGCCGGCAACGAAGTGGTGGTGGTCCGCGATTACGAAGCCGTTCTCACACAGGTCGATCAACTGGTGGAAGAAGTCGACGTGCGTCCGCTCCAGGTTTCCATCGAGGCCATGATTCTCAGCGTGCATCTGAAGGACACCGATAAATTCGGCGCCAATTTTCAATTTCTCCGCGACAATCCGAACATGAAATTCGGCATGGGAACTCCGTACGACGCGCTGGCCAGTTTTAAATTCGATGAAGGCGGCTTGAAATTCGGTTTCCTCGACACCAGCCTGGGTACGTTCATCAACGCCTTGGAAACCGTGGGCGACACGAACGTTATCGCCAATCCGCGCGTGATGGTGCTGAACAAGCATCGGGCCGACATTCAAATAGGCGAACAAAAGGGTTATCTCAGTTCCACCGTTACCGAAACGAGCACCACTTACGCCGTGCAGTTCCTGGACCTTGGCGCCCAATTGCGCTTGCGGCCGTTCGTATCCAGCGACGGCCTGATACGCATGGAAATCCATCCCGAATTGTCCGACGGCGACGTGAAGACCCAAAACGGCGTCACGCTGCCCAACAAGACCATCACCCAAGTTACCAGCAACGTGATGGTCCGCGACGGTTGCACGGTAATTATCGGCGGACTGATGCGCGATCAGTTGGTAACCAACACCACGCAAGTTCCTTTTTTTGGAAGCTTGCCGATCATCGGCATTGCTTTTCGCAACACCGAGGAAACCATCGAACGCTACGAAGTACTGGTGCTGATAACGCCGAGAATCGTGTACGAGCCGGGCACGTGCCAGGAAGGCGAAAAAGCGGCCTGTGAATACTATCGCCGCCACGGCACTTATGCCGATAAAATGAGCCCCTTCGGCAAACGCTCCATTGCCCGGCGTTACTTCCGGTTGGCCCAAGCCGCCTGGGCCGACGGCGATCAGAAAAAGGCCTTGCGATTCGCCGAAATGGCGGTGCAATTCGATCCGGTCAATCGGGCCGCCATTGATTTGCGCAGCGATATCTGGCTGGGCAAGAAAGAGGGCGATCATACGCTGGGCGCCGAACGACCGGACTATGATCTTGCCGCCCGAAACTCCTTGGACGGCGATTCCGTGGCCGATTGGCTGATCGACGATCTGGAACGTCCGGACTCGCCGCAACCCATACCGCTTCATCCGTACGATCGCGGAATGCCCGGCTCACACCAGGACATCACACGTCCGACAAAACTTCAATAAAACGATTTTATAACGGATCAAAATGCAACAACTATCGGCAATTCCGCCCTCGCTCCGACCTTCTCCGGGCACCGACCAAAGATTGGTCGGGAGAGGGAAGATTTTGAATAGGCTATTAGTCGGGATGGCAAAAATATCGTCGGCGCGCATTTTTGCCGCGGCGGTTATTGTCGTATTGACGGCCGGGTGCGCCGGTTTTCCCTCCGCCAAGTCGTTATTAGTAAGCGATGTAGCCGAAAAACGCCATCGGCGCAACGAAGAGGTCATAAGAAATTATGAAGCCCACCGAGACCAGGCCGCTTATGAAGCCGCCTTGGAACAATGGGATCAGAACGATTCCAAAGGTTGTCGAGAGGGTTTGGAAGTATTACTGGCCCGCAATCCTCGCCATATCGATGCTCAACTTCTCATGGCCGAAGTAAATCTTCTCGATCGACGCCCCGAGGATGCACTCAAACAGGTCGACAAAGTGCTTCACGTGCAACCAGGCAACGCCCGGGCGCTCTATACAAAGGGATTGGTGTTGGACGCCATCGGTCAATCGACCGGCGCGGTTGCTTATTACGAGCAGGCTGCCAAAGCCGAGCCGGAAAACGAAATATATGCCCTATGCTATAAGAATGCCAAGGATTCGGACGGTCCCGACGCGGCAAACTCAAATGCCGTTATTCCGGCGGCTTATTCGGCGACTTCGAATTCAAATAAAACCGTTCCTCCTTCAACGCACGAACAGGGACCTTCTTTAACGACGCCTGCGATCAGGCAGCCCCCCGTGGAAACCTCATCCCCTGCCACGCCGACGTCTGAAACTCCTGATAAAGCGAAAAAAAACGCCGGCTTTACCGATTCTTATGCGCATGCCGAATCTGCCGTTTCGGCGGAAGAATTATTGAATGAAGGCCAGCGGGCGTTATCCGATGGCGCGATCGACACGGCTCGGATTGCCTTCCATAAAGCGGTGGCCTGCCAGCCGAATAATCCAGAAATTCCGGTTGTCTCGGCAGGCGCGGCATTACGGACAAACCATCCGGAATTAGCAGTAGAACTGCTTATGCCGGCTGCCAAGCACTTCTCTAAATCGGCCGCGATTTATCGCATGTTAGGCGTGGCCTACTATCGGCTGGGCGACTTCAAATCATCCCAAGTTGCACTGCAACAAGCACTTTCGTTGGACAAGTCAAGTGCTTTATCCTATTTTTTGATGGGATGCACGTTGGCAAAGCTTGGGCAGGCCGAGCCGGCTGAAGCCCATTTTCAACAGGCTAAAGCCCTCGACCCGCGCTATACCGTGCGGCGTTAATGCCGGTATAAGCTTTGTGTCCGACGCTCTGTCAGCGATCATCCCTCACTAGGGAACCCATGCGCTTGAAGCTCGTGGCTTACGGCCTTTAACGACACTCAGGTAAATAATTGAGAAAGTTCAAGTTTTCCAAAACGATCGCCATCGAGGCAATCGCTATTGTCGGCGTTCTGACATTGGCTTGGCTGGCCATGAAGGAATTTGATGCGACATCGCTAATGCTGTGTGCCGGCTTGTCGTGCATCGGGCTGATTTGCTGCTGCGGATTGCTTGCACGTCGGCTTTTGCGGCTAAAAGGACAACAGAGGCAATTTCAAAGACACATCGAAGCGATGAGTCTTTGCCATGCCCTTCCCGGATTCAACGAGAACATGCCTTCCTTGCCTTCGGAGCATTCCATGAGCAATCTGGCGGGGCAGATTCGCAATACCATACTGGATTACAAACGGCGCGTGCAGGACTTGGAACACGCACGTACTACCCAAGAGGTTCGCTGCCTTCGCGCCATGGCGCAGGCCGAGCAGATCAAGAATATATTTGAGGGATTGACCGACCCCATTTTGGCTATCGACGACTATGACGAGTTGGTGCTGGCCAATCACAGTGCGGAAGAGATGTTTGATTTTGGCGCGGAAAAGACCGAAAAGCGAGCCTTGAGACAAATAGTGCGTTGCCAGGAACTGGTCGATTTGTTGACGTCCGTCAGGCAGCGGAAGATCACTGGCTCGCGTTCCGAAGAAATTGAGTTTGCCCGCGAGAACGGCAAACCCCAATGGTTTCGCGCCACGGCCTACAAGCTGGCCGCGGGCAACGACGAATCGTCGGATAAATCCCCGATATCGGAAGGCGCCGTGGCAGTGCTCCGCGATATAGGGGACCAGAAAAACATGCAAAAACGGAACGCCGAATTTGTGTCATCCGTCAGCCATGAGATGAAAACGCCATTGGCGGGCATCAAAGCCTACGTCGAACTGCTGGCCGAAGGCGAGGCCGAAGACGAAAAAACCCGCGAAGAATTTCTCAACGTCATCTCCACCCAGGCCGACCGCCTCCAGCGACTGGTGGAAAATTTACTTAACATTGCCCGCATCGAGGCCGGCGTGGTCAACGTAAATAAACGACAACAATCCTTGAATGAGATTCTCGAAGAGGCCCTGAACGTGGTGGAGCCGTCGGCCGAGGCCAAAGACATTAAGCTTGTTTCGCAACTAAGCTCCATGTACCTGGGCGTGCTGGCCGACCGCGACATGCTGCTGCAAGCGGCCATCAACCTGTTGTCCAACGCCATCAAGTATACCGGCAAGGGCGGCACAGTCAGCCTGCGCAGCCGGTTGGTGGGCGACCAGGTCCGCTTCGAAGTGCAAGATACCGGCGTGGGACTTAGTCCGGAAGATTGCCAAAAAATATTTGAAAAGTTCTATCGCGTGAAAAAGGATAAAGACATGGCGCCGGGCACCGGACTCGGTCTGCCGCTGGCCAAACACATAGTCGAGGACGTCCACGGCGGACAACTTACCGTGGAAAGCACGCCGGGAGTGGGCAGCACCTTTTCGGTGTCAATGCACTCCGCGGGCCAGTTGAAAATTGAGAGATGAAATACAAAAAACGATATAAGTGCGTAGTCACGGATCATGAACCATGCATAACAAAAGAATAGGCAATATCCGATTAATCTGAAAACAGGTCCAAACATGGGTAAGAGAATTCTACTTTGCGACGACGAGATCCATATTCTACGGGCAATGGAATTCAAATTGAAAAAAGCCGGCTACGAGGTGGAAATCACCACCGACGGCGAAGAGGCTTGGAATGCAATTCAAAACTGCAAACCCGATTTGCTGATTACCGATTGCCAGATGCCTCGATTGACCGGTCTTGAACTGATTGGCCGGTTGCGCAACAATCCCCAAACCGCCGATATTCCCGTGTTTATGCTTACCGCTAAAGGTTACGAGCTTTCGCACGAGTTATTGTTCGACCAATTACGCGTGCTGCGTGTTGTTGCCAAGCCTTTCAGCCCGCGCGAATTGCTGCAAGACGCGGACGCTGTTCTGCAACGTGAAACCGTTAATGCGTAAATGAAATGTCATGAACCTTTCCCAAGAAATATTCGGCGACGTGATTGTGGTCCATTCCCCGGAGGAACTCGAAGCGGACCAGTGCGACAACTTTGAGGCCTACTTCAATGCACTGGGAATCCACAACATCGTGCTGGATTTAGACGGCACGGAGTCGATCGACAGTAAAGGTCTCACCGCTTTGCTAAATGTGCAGGATACGCTCCGCGGCAAGCTGGGCGACCTGAAAATTGCCACCAGCATCGCCTACAACCGCAAAATTATGGAATTAACGCGGCTGGACCAACAATTGGAAGTATTTGAAAGCGTTATGGACGCAGTGAAGAGCTTTCATTGATCGTAGCATGAAACAAAATCCCCGCGTCATCCCCACCCCCCATCCCCAAATATCTTGCCCCCGACAAAGTCCACCGCAATCCTTGCCCCGCGCCGTCTTGGCGGCCTTTTGATCGAAAAGGGCTACATCACGCCCGACGGCCTACAGGCTGCGCTGGAAAAACAAAAGGAAGACGGCAAGGGTAAATTGCTGGGCGAACTCCTCGTCGAGCTGGAATACTGCACCGAGGATCAGATCATCGAGTGTCTCGCCGTCGAGTACGGCGTTCCCTACGCCAAACTTGAAACGCGGCTTTTCGACGCCAAGATCGTGGACTTACTGCCGCGGGAATACATCGAAAAAAACCTTATTCTGCCGATGTTCATGATTCGCGGCGTGTTGACCGTCGCCGTAAGCGAGCCGTCGAATCTGTTTTTAATAGATGAGATTCGCAGCTTGACCAATGCGCAGGTGCAGATCGTCACCGCCAGCACCAAGGACATCCGGCGGATGATAACCTCGCTGCCCAATTCCAAAGTTTTCGTGATAGACGACATCATCGAAGATTCGGAATCGGCCAACGTCACGCTGATCGAAGAAGTAATCGAAGACATCGCCGACATTGACGAGGAGGCCGGCGGCCAGAATCCCGTCATCCGCCTGGTCAACTACATCATTTTTAACGCCGTGAAGGAGGGGGCCAGCGATATCCACATTGAGCCGGCCGAACATGGCATGAGGGTGAGGTATCGCATCGACGGCAAACTGCACAAGGCGCTGGAAGTGCCCCTGCACCTGCTTAACGCCGTGACCAGCCGCATTAAAATCATGGCTTCCATGGACATCAGCGAGCGACGGCTGCCGCAAGACGGGCGCGTTCACGTGCTGCTTGAAGGCCGCAAAATCGACCTCCGCGTTAGCACTTTTCCGGCCACGCGCGGCGAAAAAACCGCCATCCGCGTCCTTGATACCCGCAGCGTATCGCTTAACCTCGAAGACCTCGGCTTTGGCGAGGACGTGCTCAATAGTTTACGGCATAACATCCGCGCACCCAACGGAATCATCTTGGTAACCGGACCGACGGGAAGCGGTAAATCCACCACTCTTTATGCCGCGCTGAACGAGATCAGCTCGATGGAGAACAACGTTTGCACCGTGGAAGACCCCATCGAATACCATCTGCCTCTGATCAACCAGTTCCAGGTGCAGTCGAAAATCGGGATGACGTTTTCCGCCGCCTTGCGCACGCTTTTACGGCAGGATCCCGACGTGATCATGGTGGGCGAAATCCGCGACGAAGAAACCGCTCATACCGCCATCCAGGCCGCCATGACCGGCCATCTTGTTTTCAGCACCCTGCACACCAATAACGCCTGCTCGGCCATCACCCGGCTGATAAACATGGGCGTGGAGTCGTATCTGATCGGCGCCGCGCTGAACATGATATTGGCCCAGCGCCTGGTGAGGCGGATTTGCACAAAGTGCCGCGAACCTTATGAACCTCCCCGCACCGTTCGAAAGGCCCTGGAACGCATGGGTTACGAATTCAGCGAGTTTCACAAAGGCGTGGGCTGCAAGAGTTGCCGAAACACCGGTTTCAAAGGCCGGATCGGCGTCCATGAACTGCTGGTCATAAGCGATGAAATGCGCGACGCCATCGTCGCCGACCCGACCGTCAACAATCTGCGAGGCATCGCGATTGCCGACGGCATGATTACCCTGGCCTACGACGGTTTCCGTAAAGTCCGCGAGGGAATCACCACCGTGGAGGAAATATTTCATATTATCGGAGACAGCGTCGGGACATGTCAAGAAGCTTCAAGCTTGGTTAATACCCTTCCCCAAGCGACGTAAAGTCGGCGCCCCGGTCAGGGCTAATTACTGTGAATTATGAGGAATATATAAAACTCCGGGCACAAGTGCCCGGGCCAAACTTAACCATTCTCCGCTAAACACTCTCCACTAACCACTAACCGGTATTTATGTCAGCCGCCACAACCTTCAGATATCGCGTACGTGATTCCATGGGGCGCACTCGTGAGGGAAGCATTGAAGCAGTCTCGTCCGAGGAAGCGCGGCAGCATTTACGCCGCGACGGGTTTCACATCCTGGAACTAAAATCCACTGAGGAACTGTGGAGTTTGTTTCCCCAACGGATCAATCGACAGAACTTAATTTATGTTACCGCCCAGTTGGCGATCATGGTCGATACGGGCATTACAATATCGACGGCGCTTTCGGGAATTATCGAGCAAGAGACGAATTCGGCGCTGCGAAAAGTCTTGCAGGGGTTAAAGGAAGCGGTCGAATCGGGCGAAGATTTCTCCGCGGCTTTGGCCCGCTATCCAAAGCTGTTCGATAAAACCTACATTTCGTTGGTTAAGGCCAGCGAAGCGACCGGCACTTTGGGCGCAATGCTCGAACGCGTCGCCACATACTTGAGAAAGGAGTTGGAAACCTTCAATAAAGTCCGCGCCGCCATGGCTTATCCCATGATTATGATGGTGCTGGCCGCCGGTGTAACGATATTTCTCTTGACGTATGTCATGCCCAAATTCATGCCGCTTTTTAGACTGCGGCAAACACAATTGCCCGCCCCCACGCTTGTGATGATGTCGATTTCCGATGCAATGTTGAACTATTGGTATTTGTTGTTGGCCGCGGCGGCGGCAATTACCGGAGGATTCCTCTATGGCCGGCGCACTCCCTCCGGCAGGCGCATGTTGGATTGGATCAAGATCAACTGTCCGGTCGTGGGCACGATGTTTCGCAAGGTGACGATCAGCCGCAGCATCCGCACCCTAGGCACCTTGCTGGCCAGCGGCGTGCCCGTGATAGAGGCCATCAAGCTTGCCCAAGCGGTGGCCGGCAATTATTATTATGAAATGATCTGGGGAAAAGTCCTGGAAGAAGTGGCCGGCGGAAAACGAATCTGTGAAGTCCTGCATAACACCCCGCTCTTTCCCAATGTGCTGGTACAAATGATTAGTGCGGGCGAAGAAGCCGGTAAATTAGACGTGGTATTGGAAAAAGTCAGCACTTATTACGACAGCGAGGTAGAAACCACGCTAAAAGCCACTACCAGCCTTATCGAACCCCTGATGATAGCCATGATGGGCGTGGTGGTGGGAACCATCGGACTGGCACTGATGCTGCCCATCTTCAGACTCAGCCGCCAACCCTAAAACAATGATGAAGGGTGAGTGATGAAGGATGAATAATTACGTGCGTAGTCGATTTCGATTTCCCCCGCCCCCTATCCCTAATCCCCAATTCCTAATCCCTCTTATCACACCCCCCCTTGCCATCCAGGGCCGGCCTCTTTAAAATCGTTTTATCGGCATTAAATTAATGGCAGGTATTTGTTTACTAAAACGAGGAAATCATGGCCAGGAAGGTGATCCTGGACGTCGATCCGGGCATTGACGATGCTCTTGCTCTGTGCTTGGCGCTTTTCGAGCCTGAGTTGGACGTGGTGGCACTGACCGCCGTCGGAGGCAATGTATCCCCGGCCCAAGCCACGCGCAACGTCCAGGTCATTCTGGAACAACTCGACCCCCCGCGTCTGCCGCGGCTTGGGGCCGCCTCGGAACCGGATAACGGCCTGCCCGTGGAAGGCCGCTATCTGTACGGCGCCGACGGGCTGGGAGGCTGCGATTTCGACGTGGCGGAGCGGCAACACCTGCTCCCCTCGGAAAAAGAAATCTGCGATCAGGTCCGCGCGGCGCCGCACCAGGTGACCATCGTGGCCCTAGGCCCGCTTACGAATATCGCCCGGGCGTTCATGCGCGATCCGGAACTGCCCGGCCTGGTCGGTCAGGTGGTTATCATGGGCGGCACCGTAACCACGCCCGGCAACATAACTCCCGCCGCCGAATTCAATATTTACTGCGATCCGGTTTCCGCCCAGATTGTTTTTCGCTCGCCCTCGACGAAAATCCTCGTTCCCCTGGATGTGACCAACCGGATTGAACTAAGCTACGACCTGTTCAATCAATTGCCCGACGAATCGACGAAGGTGGGCCGTTTTTTGCGAAAGATTCTGCCCCCTGCCTTCCGCAGCTATCGTCAACGGTTGGGCCTGGAAGGAATTCACGTCCACGATTCGGTTGCGTTGATGTCGGTCGTACATGCCGATTTATTCACCACGAAGCCCATGGCAGGCGACGTGGAAACCCTGGGCGAGATGACCACCGGGGCCACGATCTTCGACCGCCGCCGCGTGCCCGCCTGGCGTCACAACATGGAAGTGGCCGTGGATATGCAAAAAGACGCCGTCATCGAGCACATCATCCGCGGATTGAATAGGCCGGTGTAATGAATTTTACCGCGATTGCCCGGTGTTGGGTTCCCGCTTGGCCGTGGCCGAGGCGGGCTTTTTTTCCGCGGGCTGTTGCTCGGAATCGGACGGTCTAAAGAGCCGCTCGTCATAGATTGCCAGGGCGTGCAAGGCGCGCATCGCGCCGGCGATTTCCCGGGTGGAAAGCACGGGCAAATTATTCAGATATCGCTGGGCATTCAGGGCGTTGATCAAATAAGACATTCCCGCCGCCATGCCCGGATCGTCCAGCCGATCCTCAGGCAATGAAAGGGCCAGCCACTCCAGCACGTAACCGGACGACCGCAATGCCGAGGCGTCGTCGCGGTTGGCGCCCCTGCCGCTTAAAAAGTATCCCCAACTGCCGTCGGAATTTTGTATTCCGAAAGCGAAGTTTTTGTACTCATCCACGTATTTTTTCACCCGGGCGTACTGCCCTTCGACGGGCAAGTTGCGCTTACCGTTACGATATACCGCGTAGCTTAAGCCCAATAAGCGATCCAATCCCGGGCCGCCGGGGGTAAGAGTCGGCTGCGCGAGTTCTTCTTTTATAATCTTTTCCAGCGACCACTCTTCATCAAGATCGTTCTTCCACGTTGGGGCATCGACATAATACGCCAAACCGACTAGCTTGAGCGACATATCCGCGCCCGAGCGGCAGGAGAGTTTCTCCGACTCGACCAGATCGGCGACCGTGCGCGTAGTATCGCCCACTTGCATGGGATACGCAGCCGGCACGCGTGCCAGAGCCAGCGCGGCCAGAAGTTGCGACGGCCGCGATTGCAGGCCGTATCCCAGCCGGGCGGAAATATGGCCGTCGATTATGGTGAGCGGTTGAAATCCGCCGCAGGGATAGTTCCAACACATACACATGATGCCGTTTGCGCGTTTTTCCCCTCCGGCGTCGAAAAGGGATATTTCCGCATCGCATCCCAGGGCCAAACAATAGTCGATAATCTCGTCGGGGGTATTTTGTCGTGAATTGATGGGCATCTTCCGATACGTGCCCAAGGTGCGGCGCGCCTTATCGCGCAGCGCCGCCAGGGCCGGGCTGAGTTCGCGTTTCGGCTTTGGCGGCTCGGCTGCTGCCGGCTGTTCGGGCTGGGACGGCGTTTCGGCGGCCGGTTTGTCGCCGCCGGGGATTACGGCCGGCTTGGCGGGTTCGGTTTCCGTTGTCGCTTGGGTTAGATCCTCGACCGGTTGAACGTCGGTCCTTTCCTTGACAGGGCCTTCGACGTCGGTTTTGACTGGGGCGTCGGGCGAGTCTTGGGCGGGATTAAGTTTGGGCATGTCCGGACCGGTCAACTCGTCGTCCGGGGACTGTGCGGCATCAGATTCATTCCCGGCCTTATTTTTTGTTGATTTGTTCGATTCATTTTGCCCAGTCTGAACCGAGCCCGACAGCGCGGGTCCGTCGTTCCGAGCCTGCGCCGACTGTCCGGTTATATCCCAAACCGCGCCGTTGGAAACAACTCCGCAGACCAAGAACAGCAACAATAAACCGGCGCCGATGCAAATGGTCTTATTCATTGAATGACATCCTTTCTACACTCTTATTTCATTTCCCCACCGTTGACACGGGCGGGTTCTTCCTTGCCGTGGGCTGAACCTCGTCGGGTTGCGGACGATCAATGAGGAATCCCCCGGAACAGCCGCGTTCAATGTAGGAGTTGTTCCTTGCGCCACAGCCGTATTTGTCGTTGCCGCCGTAGTCAATCAGAAATGCAAAGTTTCCGCCGCAATCGGGCAACGGGTGATACGACATGCTGGGCGATGCGTAACCTTGGCTGTAACCTTCGTACACGTCGTCGCCGTTGTAATCGAAGAGTATTCCCAGGCCCATCTGATTGCTGGAGCCTTGAGTCAGTCCGCCGGTCGCTTTGTAGTGATCGTTGCCGCCGAAATCGCAGAGTACGCCAGTGGAACAATCCCAGGCCATGCCACTGCCCATGATCGTGCCTTCGTACACGTCGTCTCCGCTGTCGTCGAAACAGAACCCGATGGAATAATGGCAACCCCAACCGCAGCCGAATCGCTGGAAACTCGGCTGGGTGCGCGGCCCGCCGTTATAGGCCGTTCGCGTGATCAATCGCTTTGTATTGCCGCCGAAATCGCGGGCGAAACCGGCTCCGCACCAATATCCTCCGCCATGCGAGAGATAGTCGAATTCGTAGACGTTCTCGCCGCCGTTGTCCAGGATCACGCCTATGCCCCCGTCGGCCACCGCGCGCAGCCCCGCGCCGACGCCTTGTCCCCATCCTTCGTACCCTGGAGTTTCGGGATAATATGAATTGCGCCACATGCCGCCGCAGTAGTAATGGTTGTCGCCGACATTGCTGTCGAGCAGCCCGAAGCCCAGCGGTCCGCCAAAGCCCTGTGCCCACATAGCGGCGTGAAAATCGTTCTTTCCCCCGCGTTCGATGAGCACGCCCAGCCCTCCCAGCGCCTGGCCTTGCACGCGCCTTAGTCCGCGATAGCGGCTGTTTCCGTCGTAATCGATGAGAATTCCGACGCCGGCCACTGCCGAACCTTGGGCAACGTCCCGCGCCTCGTAAACGCCGTGGCCGCCAAGGTTCAGGAGCATCGAGACGCCGAGGATCGCGCCGCCTTGAATGCCCGGCTTGTTCCCGCGATATGTGTTATGGCCTCCCAGATCCACGACCACCAACACGGGCCGTTCCAGGCCGACTGAGCCATCGATATACGTATCGTCGCCGCCCAGGTCGATCACTGCGCAAACGCCGGGCATCTTGTCGAGATAATATGTGTTCGGCCCTTTGCCGCCGATGATAATTGATCCATAAGGAGTATCGATGCGGTCGACCACGGCGCCGGTTACGCCCTCGACTTTGAGATCCCCGTCGGCCGGCAGCGACTTGAGTTGTTCAAGTAATTCCGGGTCGGTGATGGGCACAAGTGCGTCGGCGGCCGCAAAAAGCGAGTTGCGGTCCATCATTTCCATTAGATCGCAAAGCCTCCGGCCGGTGCCGCGGTCATTGAGGGTATGACCGACTTCACACTGGCCGACCAGAACCGGATAAATATTGGCCTGCAACTCGCGGATTTGGGATTTAGTCAGCGGCGCCAAGGCCGCGGCATAGGCCACTTCAGCGTCGGCAATCGACTGTTTGACGATTTCCAAGGCCTGCTCGGGCGAGGCCACCTTGGCAAAAGTCCGCGGTTTTCGTTCGCCAAGATCCATTTTTTTTGCCGCGATGGCCAGCAACTCGGCAAAGCCTTCGTGGTTGCCCAGCGCCGCCTTATGCAACTCGCGGGTGAACCGTTCGGCCTCGGTGGGGGCGTCAAGCGGGTTGCGCAACAAATGTTCGTACCAACTCAGCCGGCAATTGCCGGTCAATTCCGAGCCCGTGTACCGGCCCGCCGTGGAATTCAACTTCATGGCGGTGTAACTGCGAAAACGCGCAAAATTTTCGGTGGTGTGACGCTTGGCAAAACCAGCTAGAATCTCTTGCTTGAGTAATTCCAATTTACTAGAGGCAAGCGGATCGCCTATGGAATCAGGTTTTTCCGAGGAATCGGTAATTTTAGGTGACTGGGAAGAACTATCTGTCACCGAATCCAAAGCCTGCAAACTACTATTTGTCGCCAATATCACCGCAATAATAATTAAGTAAAGTCGGGAAGTGAGCGGTATTCCCGAGAACTTATTATGTAGAGGCTGGTAAACAGCTCGATTATTCACGTGAATTCTCTCCCCCATGCCCCATATATATTCGATGTTGCATTCAGAACATTATCCAGATAACGCAATAACACAGCCGAAAGCCGGTATTCTAGGTAGGCTTTGCCGGTTAGTCAACTATATATTTCGTATAACCCGCGAAAACAGCATTACCGCGTCAATCGGCAGATTTTCAAGGACACCTTTAATAACAAGACTAGAACTAACAAAAATGTTATCTAAAGAGTTTAATTAAAAAATGAGTAGATGTCCTTTTAGGTAACTTGGGGAAATTATCGTCGAAACGGCTTTTGCAATGCCGCCACGCAAATTTCACGGCGATTATGCTGAAGCTGCCGGGCACGAACAATGTTATAACCCCAGCTTTTTATACGTTCGATGTACCCCGGCACTTGAGCGGCAAGACTCCATTCGGGCAGTTTTAACGTCAATATCATGCCCCGGATGCTAACCTGGAGATGCAGTACGATAGCCTCCACTGCATCCAGCGTATAATTCGGCGCAACATTCATATCCACAGTGAGCCAACGAATTTTACGAAATTCGCGGCGGGGAACCTGCGTGCTGCGGCGGCGAAGATGGGTAAAATGCGGGTCTTTTAACACCTCAGCGTGCATCTCCGCCGGATCGATGCCGGTGACTATCATCCCCCGACCTAAAAGCGCCTGGCTTGCACCGCCAGGAGCACTGCCAATTTCCGCGACATGTGCCCCAATGGGAATAGGCAGTTGCGACCAGCGCAAGGCCTCTTCCATCTTCAGCCATGCCCTGGAAACCGCGCAGTCGGGCAATTCCAAGGCCAACATTCCGCCGGGCCAACGCGTGGTTATTTGATCAGCACGGTGAAAGCCGATCCACCACTGATCGGGCTCGACCAGGACGCAATCGAAAATATGTTCCCCGCGCCGAGCCGCTTGCAGTGGAGCGGCGGCCTTTGGGCCAAGTTTTGGACGCGGGCATTGCTCCAACAATTGGGCATGAACTGCAATCGCCTGGGGAGTTATGCCGGGCTGATAACCGTGATCGCCCGGCTCGGCCGCATCGCGCGGCCAAACGTGGATTCGCTCCGCCTTGCGACGTCCGAAAAGTTTCCACGCTTCCCGGGCCATTTCCGCCTGATCTTGCCCCTGAACTTTCCCCAACGAAAATCCGTATGCCCGGGCAAAGACCGAATGTAAATCGAAATCATCCGCCAACTGGTGTTTTTCCGGCAGTTTGAAAGTCAAAAATCCCGGCCGCGAATAAGCAAATCGAAAATCTTCCCAACATCGCGCCATCTCCTCCTTCACCGCCCGCTCGGCGCCGACCTGACAGGTGATGAAAAGAAAATCGGGCATGGAGAAAATAGTTTATAAAAGGTCCGTCACGTTATTCTTTGATTCTCTTAACATCAGCCCGCATCTTGTCGCCCCAAATGTACAAGGCATGTTCTGATTTATCCCGAACAGTGAGCAGGACGTAACACGGTCCGGTCATCTCACATGCGGCCAGGCCCACTTTGTCTTCGCCGGCTTTGACATCCATATCGAGGTTTTTCGAGGGTTGTACGATTACCCGATACATATCATAGTCACCCCAGTTTCGCTTTCCCATTAGCCAAATGGGGGTTCCCAATGTCGGATCGGCGAAACACCATCCTTTGCCTTTCACATAGATCTCATTCCATGCATGAGAGCCAACGGCGTTCGATCCAGATTTTGATCCCCAGGGAAGCGTAATACCTGATACGCTTCGAGCCGGTATGCCGGCGGCCCGACAGAGTGCCGTCAGCAGGTTCGCCTTGTGGCCGCAAACGCCTCCATTAGCTTTCAGACAGTCTAAAGCACTTCTGTTCCAGGAATCCCCGATGGTCGTGTCAAAACGAATAGAACCTGCCACATATTCATAGAGGGCGACTGCCTTATCTTCGTCGGAGTTTATGTTTTTCGATAATTCAACCGCCTTCTGGCGTATCAACTCATTGTCCGATTCGATATCATGCTCCGGCTGTGTGTCAGAGGGCGCCAGAGCCTGATTCCACCATTTTATAAGACTGCGAAGGTGGACTTTGTATGAATATGTGATCGCCAGTTCCTGATCCGGCTGCAGAGTGTCGAATCCGTCAACTATCAGAAGGTTGCCTTCTTTGTGGACCTGATATTTGGCCGGGGTAAGACT
>JBEKGL010000010.1:0-25055 GCA_050012815.1 Thermoguttaceae bacterium | reverse complement strand
ATAGTCACTCGCACGACTTACGAACAACTGGCCTTTCTAAAAGATAAAGGCGACGTGGAAATCGACTTTGCGTTCTTTCGCGAACCTTATAGCGAACGGCTTAAAGCCGGGGGTGTAACTTTCCACGCCACGCACAACCTGCAAGGCAAAAATATAATGGAATTGATGAGTGTCATGCCCGGCAACCCCATGCCCGTCAGGGCGCGTATCAAAGAAGATTGATAGGCTGTGAATTGAATAACATTTTTTCACAAAACAAGGAGAATGTATCCATGAACCGAAAAGATTTTCTCAAAAGTTGTGCCTGCGGACTGTGCGCCTGCGCAACGGCCGGTCTGATCCCGTCGGCCGATTTATCTGCCGCCGAGACCGCGAAACCCGAAGACTGGCGCCTCCCGTTCGTCAAGGATCGCTTCGCAAAGCTATTGCAGATTCTCGCAGACAAAGTGGACGAAAAGACCATAAACGAGATTCTCCGGCAATTAGGCCGTCATTGCGCCTCCACGTCACCGGTCGTCAATCGGCATAAGGGCGACATCGACGGCTACATCTCGGACTCCAAAAAGCTGGCCAACGAAGATATTACCTACGATCGGGAAAAGGGCATAATCACCGTGGTTGGACCCGAACGGGACGACTGTTTTTGTCCGCTCAACGGCGTTCAACAAAAAACCCCTAAAATCGCCTGCAATTGCTCCCTGGGTTGGCAACAATACATTTACGAAACCATACTAGGCAAAGAAGTCCGCGCGGAGCTAAAAGAGTCCGTCCTCCGCGGCGGCAAACGCTGCGTTTGTGAGATCCGCGTAGGCAAGGATCTGCCGGCAAAAACATAAATAAGAATGGAACTCATCCGTTCTTATCAGGTTTGGGAAGTTGAAGTTTCATTTCGCGATCTCCATAGCCGCTCGGCAAAGGCAAAAGAACGGTCGGAACGCCGCGCAAGTCACACGTCGCGAAAATTCACCGGCTTGGTTGTAGCCTCGGCCAGGCGGGCGAGGTATTCGCGGCGGGGAATTTCGATTGCGCCGAAGCGGGCCGTGTGAGGGGTTAGCTGCTGGATGTCAAACAACTCGTATCCGCGTTGTTTTAGGTGCTCGACTAGATATACCAATGCGACTTTCGAGGCGTCGGAAACCTGATGGAACATCGATTCCGCGGCGAAAAGCCCGCCTATCGCTACACCATAAGTCCCGCCGGCAAGCGTTTCTTCGTGCCAGACTTCGACGCTATGGGCATGACCGAGCCGGTGCAAGCGGATATAGGCGGCGATCATTTTCTTGGTCAGCCAGGTATTGCCCGCGCGGTCGCCTGCCGTTGCGCAGCCGCGGATCACGCCCGGAAAATCGCGGTTAAGCGTTACCTCGAATCGTTCGCTTTTGCAGGTCCGTTGCAATCGCCTGGAAAGATGAAACCGCTCCAGTTCGATGATCGCCCTAGGATCGGGCGACCACCAGGCCATGGGCCAATCGATTTCGCCCACGGGCCAGGGAAAAATACCGTGCCGGTAAGCGTCCAACAGCCACTCGGGCGAAAGTTTTCCCCCAAATCCGACAATTCCGTCCGCATCGGCATCCTCGGCCGGCGGGAAAAATCGGGACGGAGGAAAAACGGACATGGGAAATCAGAATGATGTATGCGGAATATGGAAATTTGGAATTAACTGCCACCTCCATTATAGCGAAAGGTTGCGGCAAACAAAGCGTGTCTCCGGACCGCAATTACATAAGTAGTAGTTGGTTATCGGTTTTCAGTAATCAGTTTTCAGTTATAAGTACGGAGTGGACAATAGGAAGTGGGAAGCGCGAAACCGCAAACGGTTTCAAATAGTTTTCAGTTTATATTACTTTACTGCCGCACTAGCAATGTGTAACGATACACTAGTTTTACTTCTTCGCTAGGTTTAAGGGTAAGGCTCCAGGTAAGTTGGTTGCGTTTATTGACGTAGCCCGCGCCTTCTTCGAGCAGCGAGACGTTAGGCTCCTTGTCGGCCGAAACAAGTTCGCCGGAGAAACACCGGCGGATCACCAGGGTGATTTGCTCGTTGCGGTGGTTGTTGGCCAAGATCGTGCCTTCCAGGGTGATTTTGAAGAAAGGTTCGCCGGCGATATGGATCAGGTCGCGGCCATGGTCGACTTCCTGCTCGACGCTCCGCGTCCGGACGCCTAGCGCCTTGGTTATGTGCAACGTGGTCTCCTCGCCCGAATTCACCCAATAGCTCATTTGCTGGCCGTTGAATTTTCCGTCGGCCACAAACATGGCGGGGGCGGTGGTCATGGGAAAGGCAAACGGATTGCGAAAGCGGACGGCGTCCCAAACGGCGTCTTGATATTTATCAGGCTCGTTTTGCCGCTGGGATGCATCAATGTACCGGCCGTTGGCCTGGCGCGTGTCGGGTATGATCCATTCCACAATGCGGTCGTAATCGGCTTTGCCCGAGGCCGTTCCCACCGCCAGCGAATCGCCTTCATCGAGCGTTTGCCGGCCGATGTCTTGATAGTGCAGATCGACGCCTTCACCGGTTGGAATGGCGTTCAGATCGAGTCCGCGGTTGGGCTCGAAGCTGTTTGATGCCACGGCCTGTTGTGTAATTACGGATGAGCGTCCTTCGCCGACGTGTTGGTTCAATTGCTGGAAAAAGCCGGCCCAGGTGGTGTTGGGCGAAAGCGGCGATATGACGTGCCCAAACTGCACGCTGGGAAAACCCGAGATCATCTGCAACTGGGCGTCGGCGAACGGCTCAAGTTCGTTTTTTACGACCGCACTCTGCTGAATCAGCAATTTTTTCGGATCGGAGATATCCACGCGGTAGCTTGGCGTCCAAGCCATTCCCTTGGCTAGATAACTGATCGAAAGCACGGCGTTTTTTTGTTTCAATTCGCCGACGGTAAAGAGCAATACCGCCTTGCGCTGCCGAACGACGGCCGACTTGCCCTTGGCTTCGAGATAGGCTATTTTCGATGAATCGATGTACGCCTGCCCGTCCTTGGTCTTGAGCAAGAGGAAGCGTGCGCTGGACGTCGATCCGGCCGGACTTGCATTATATCGATCCCATGACCCGTAGCCGTAGTAATAATTCGGCTGCTCGTAGCGGCGGTTCCAGGCGGCCGATCCGTGCGGCGGATCGATGGCCAGCACGGTCCCTTCGGCGGGACCGACGCCTTGTTCGGCAAAATGGATTACTACGTCGCGACCCGCCAGGTCTTCCTGAAAATTGCCGGGCACGGCTTTGTCCAGCGGCACTTCCACGGTACGTTGCGTTACCCGGGTGGATACCACGGCGTCGCTCTCCACCCAAAACGTTCCGTGTACAGGCTCGGGCACGTCTTCGACGCGATATATACCCGGCCCTTCGATTCTGGCGGTCCGTTGGATCACGGCTAGTCCATTTTTGAAGAGTCCCAGCGAGGTAATTCGAGTGGTAAGCGGCTTTTCTTCGTCGGCAAAGACGACGGCGGCCCAGCCCACAATCAGCAAAGCAGCGGCAAGCTTTTTCATGAGGTTTCTCCTAAAAAAGAAAATAACTGTCTTCAATATCGGACCTTATTGGATGTATTTTAACAAGTTTTCAACCGTGTTTTCGTAACAACTCTGTAACGAGTTGGGATTCAGAATAACTGTCTAAACTGCCGGCTCGGCTTGCGAACATCTTGCATTTGTAGTAAAAAACTCCCGGAGCAAGCTCCGGGGCTAAACGAAGAATACGACATTATTAACACGACATTCAATAAACAGAATGGTAACCACCGGTAAAACCGGCATTTGAATTCCTTTTTTATAAACTCAAATGGATTCCAATTTGAGCGCCATCGAGAAGATATACCGGCAGCGCGCGGATGAGTTTTCCGCGCGGGAGCAGCGGTATGCAAGGCTAGAGCGAATGGTGATGCACTTGCGCGTGGCAACGTTTATCGTCGCCGCTGCGATGTTCGCTATGGGATGGAACAGCCAACAGCAGCGGCTGTGGTACTGGGCCGGATGTATTACAATTGCGGGTTTCTTCGTTTTGGTGGCATATCACGAGCGCGTCCGCCGCCAGATGCGGCGCTATTGCCTGTTGCGGCAGATAAACCAGCAGGCGATTGCCCGGCTCAACCGCGACTGGGCGGCTTTGCACACTACGCACTTTGCCGTGCCGACGCAACATCAGGCCATGGCCGCCGATCTTGACCTTTTCGGACATGCCTCGTTGTTCCACTTTCTGTGCACGCCCACTACACCCATCGGAATTCGAGTCCTCGGCGATTGGCTGTTGAATCCCGCATCTCCGGAGGAAATCAAACGGCGACAGCAGGCGGTATTGGAGCTTGCCCCGCACTTGGAATTGCGTCAAACCCTGATCCTCAACGGACTTTTGTTGTCGGACCGGGGACGGACGACGGAGCGATTCGTGGATTGGGCTGAAGGCGATCCCTGGCTCGCCGCGCATCCGCGGCTCCTGTGGCTGGTTCGCATTGTGTCCGCGGCTTCCGTGTTGATCCTTGTTTTGATGTGCTTTCGTTTTATACCGACCGAAATTGGCGTGCTGGTCATTCTCGGAGTGCTGTTGACGAATGCTGTAACCACGGCTTTATTTGGGGGCAAAGTCCACGGTATTTTCTCGATTATCAACCTGCGCCGCAACGAGGCGGCACGGTATCTGGATATCTTTAAGCTCATGTACTCGATGCCGGACACGAGCGTCGAACTGGCCGCCGTAAAGACAGAGGCGACAAGCCGCGGCGGAGGCGTGCTGCTTCGCATGCGCCAGTTAAACCGGATTGCCGCCCTGGCCATGTTTTACCACTCTCCGCCTCTTCGCATTTTCATATATCTGCCGCTGCAATTCTTGTTCCTGTTCGATTTTCACATTCTGAATCTGTTGGAAGCGTGGCAAACCGCATACGGCAGATACGTCCGCGCCTGGTTTCAGGCGTTAGGGAAATTCGAGGCCCTTTCCTCGCTGGCGTCCGTTGCCCACGATCATCCGCAATGGGCAATGAGCGAGGTCGATCCATCGGCCGAACGCTTCCAAGCCCGTAAAATGGGACATCCGCTCTTGCCCTGCCCCGCGCGAGTGGACAACGACGTGGAGGTCGGGCCGGCCGGCTCATGCCTGCTGGTTACCGGCTCGAACATGTCCGGCAAAAGTACCCTGCTACGGGCGATCGGCGTGAATGTGATCCTTGCGCAAACCGGCGCTCCGGTGTGTGCCGAGTGGCTGGCGATGCCGCCCGTCGCATTGGCCACTAGCATGAGGATTCGCGATTCGCTGGAATACGGCGTGTCGTTCTATATGGCCGAGTTAATGCGATTGAAAGATATTGTCGACCTTGCCCGGGAACCCAAGGCGCGAAACGACCGCCCGCTGCTGTATCTCCTGGACGAAATCCTCCTGGGCACGAATTCCAGGGAACGGCATATTGCCGTAGAGCGAGTGCTGCACTACCTGGTCCAGTGCGAGGCAATCGGCGCTGTTTCGACGCACGATCTGGACCTGGCCGCCGGCAAACCGCTCTCGGGCGTGTGCCGTTGCGTCCATTTTCGCGAAACACTGCACGATCAACACGCCGAGCAACCCATGACCTTCGACTACATATTGCGTCCCGGCATGGCGACCACAACCAACGCCCTGAAACTGCTGGAAATCGTGGGCCTGGGCGAAAATGACATGCCGCAGTGAGGTTGTCGGGACTCGAATCCGAGACCAACGTTTCCGGTCAGCAAAAATACTGAGCATTTCGTAATCTCTTGATAAATAAGCACTTACAGCCACGGCGACAGTGGGCTGCCGTAGAATGTTCTTGACTTCATTTTCTTGTTATGATAAATTACTTTGTGACACAAAGTCGAATTATTAGTATTAGGAGGTCTGCCATGAATGTTGATGAAGCCCAAGCCCGCATGCAGGAAATCCAGCGGATTATGGAACGGGCAACACTCTTCACGCTGCTGCCTGGAACGCCGGCGGTAGTCGGCGGTCTTATGGTGTTGGCCGGGTGTGGGGTCAGTTATGTCATGATTCGTTCGCTGGACTTCGGCGATATCATCCACCTGTCGTTGAATAGCCAGGTCGCCTTTTGCGTGATGTGGTTTGTCATTGGCGTGCTCGGCGTGCTTTTGGAGGTAATTCTAACGGTTAGGGCGGCTGCAAAACAGCAACTTGTGCCCGCCGATCGTCCGTTGCGTGTCGCCGCGTTCTCGTTGACACCAAGCGTGATAGTGGCCATGGTATTGACGTTCAAGTTTCTGATTCCCGTCGAGCCGAAGGCGGAAGAGATCCAGTACATCGTGCCTGTCTGGATGATGCTCTACGGCACGGGAGTCTACACGGCGGGCCTGTTCTCGGTTCGATCGCCCCGTATTCTGGGCTTGTCGTTTCTTGCCTTGGGCGTTGTCGCTCTGTTGTGCTTCCCGGGATACGGCGTCGTCTCGGCAGCGATGTCTTTCGGTTTGCTGCATATTGTTTTTGGACTTTACATACTGCGGAAACAGCGGCAGACGGTGGGCTTATGAACGATCCTATCAGACCTGACGACATCGACGCGGTCATTCATGAGCGCGCGCGTCTGGCCATTGTGGCAGCCCTGGCCGTATCGCCGCAATTAAGCTTCAACGAGTTGAAGTCAATGCTGGGACTTACCGACGGCAATCTCAGCGCACACTCTCGAACTCTCGACGAGGCGGGATACATCGTCGTCGAGAAGAGCTTTCGGGGACGCCGCCCTTACACGGCCATGCGTCTGACCGTGAAGGGTAGAAAGGCCTTCGAGCGTTACCTTGGAACGTTGCGGCAAATTGTCGATCAAGGAGACAAAGCCATGGATGAATCATAATGAGTTTTGCGTGTTAGTTTTTTTTGACAATTGACTTTGCAATACAAAGTACTTTATAGGAGAAAAACAATGAAACGCCGACTCTTGCTGATTCTCGCCGCCGTTCAACGGCCCGGTGATAAACACTTCCGACTTATCAAGTATTCCCAGTTTCCCCCGCTGAGCTTGTTGACCATCGCCGGACTGACGCCCGACAACTGGGACATTACAGTCCGGGACGAGCATGTTGAATCCTCCGAGGTGGATGGCGACGTGGATCTGGTTGGGATACAGACCTACATCTCGTCGGCCGGCCGGGCTTACGAACTGGCCGCGCGATGGCAACGGCGCGGGGCGAAAGTTGTGCTCGGCGGGCTACATCCCACGAGCATGCCCTACGAAGCCGCCGAACATGCCGATGCCGTGTGCATCGGCCCGGCCGAGACGGTCTGGGGCCGGATTCTCGATGACTACGAGCACGGGCGGCTGCAACAGTTCTATCGGGGGCGCTGCGAAGGCTCGGCCGCCCTGGCGCCGATTCCCAGGCGCGATTTGATGAACCCGCGCGCTTACCTCATCCGCCATACGATGATCACGTCGCGCGGTTGTCCGCATTCTTGCGATTTCTGTTACAAGAGCAGTTTCTGGGGGGCGACTTACTATGAGCCTCGCCCGATTGCCGACGTGGAACGTGAACTAAGCTGTATTGACGACAATCTGGTCTTCTTTCTGGACGACAACTTGTTGGCCAACCGGCGTCATGCCCGAGCGTTGTTCGACGTACTCCGCGGTTCGGGGATCGTATGGCAGGCGGCGGCGTCGCTCGACGTGGCCCGCGATCCTCATTACCTCGAAGAGGCCTACAAGGCCGGGTGCCGAAGCCTTTTTGTCGGGTTCGAGTCGCTCTCGCCGGAGAACATGCGAGGTAACAACAAGCCGGTGAATGCCGCCACGGACTACGCCGAGGCATGCCGCCGCTTCCATGACGCCGGCATTATGATTAACGGCAGCTTCGTGTTCGGTTTCGATTACGATGGCCCCGACGTTTTCGACCGCACTTTGGAGTTCACCGTCGAGAATAAGATCCTTACGGCCTCGTTTCACGTGCTCACACCGCTGCCCGGCACACGTGCATTCGAACGTCTGGAGGCCGAAGGCCGGATTCTGCACCGCAACTGGAACCTATATGACACGAATCACGCAGTTTTTCGGCCACGCCGGATGATGCCCGAACAACTGGAGGCGGGCTACAGCCGGGCCAAGCGCCGGTTCGCCGCCTGTGGATCAATCATTCGCCGCTCGTTAGGCCTACCCGGCGCTTTGAAGCGGATTGCCTACAACGTGGCGTGGATGAAGATCGATCCGCTCTGGGTTGCCATTATTCGCGCCGGCTTGATGCCATTGGCGACCCGCATTTTCCAGCGAGTCCTCCGACTCAGCACGAAAACGCCGAGGCGGGAATATACTGTTGTTCCGCATCTCGCGAATGCATCATCTCGCGAACCGGCCCCACAGCCAGTCGGTGCGTCACACACGTTTCTTCCATATCCCCAAAAGCAACCTGTTCCAAACGGTTGCCCAGAGAACCGCCATGCCGGCGGGTGAAGGAGTGAATCGCCATGCGGAACCATACCATCGACTTCAAGAAGATAAGACAATACATGAAACTAGCGTTCCATCTTACAGTGTCCGGCGTGGTAATTGCGCTGTCACTGATGTTGTTCATCTATCCGGCGATTACCATCTGCGCCGTAGTGATGGACTGCCATCTGAAGCAGACGGGCGAAAGCCGACTGGCGCCGATGTGGTTCAAATCGGCTGCGGGAAGATACCTCTCGTGGGCGAATACGTACCTGGATACAAACTACGCACAATCAATCTATCACAATGACATTCCCGCTACGGAATGGCCCATGTTTGGCTCGGTGTTCTTTCTGGTCACGGCCGAAGAGCTTCAGAAGCAAGGCAAGATAGACGCAACCCAAGGAACCGTTGGCGAAGCAGTGGATAAAGCTGCACGGATTGTCGCTTCACCGGTGACGGCTACATGGGTGAAGACCAAATGGGGAGATTCCTATTTGGAGAAGGAGAACGTATTCTATCGAATGTTGCTGATCCTGGGGTTATCGTCCTATGAAAGAATCAGCGGAAACGCGCAGTATCACGCGCTAATGTCTCGACAGCGAGTTGCGCTGGCGGAAGAATTGGGCAAGGCAAATCTGCACCTGCGCGACGACTACCCCAACGAGTGTTATCCGGCTGACATGTTGTGGGCCGTGGCGGCGATTCAACGTGCAGCGCATCTTGAAGGCACCAACCACAACGAACTGGCCAAGAATTTGATCGCGGCGTTTGATGGACCGCTAAAGGCGCCGGAAGGCCTGCCCGCTTTTCAGGCTGACGCAAGATCGGGCCAAATTCTGCAAAGGGCACGCGGTTGCGGAAACTCAGGCATACTCCTGTTTGCCGCCGAACTGGATCCCGTGGTTGCAGATCATTGGTATAGCGCCTACGAAAAAAACTTCTGGAAAGACACGGGCTGGATAGCCGGCTTTACGGAAATGCCACGGGGATCGCGCGGAGACTTGATGGACGTCGATTCCGGACCGGTGCTATTCGAGATTGGCTCCGTTGCGTCGGCGTTTGGCATCGGCGCAGCCAAGAGTGCGGGACGGATCGACCACGCAGCTCCACTGACGATGGAGGCTATAGCTTGCTCGTGGCCGACACCCTTTGGACCGCTGATACCCGGACTCATGGGCCGATTGGCGGTCAAGAGTTGGAGCCTGGGCGAAGTTGCGCTTCTTTTCTCAATGACAAGACCCGCTTGCACGGCGGAAACAGTTCCATTTGAAGGCCGCACACCCTTTATCGTGTGGATTCTCCTTGCCGCCTATACAGTTGTGGGTCTGTTCTCCATTTGGTTTGAAATTCGGAGTTGTCGTCGCCTAATCCGAGGGCAAAGACAAATGAAGGTTTCAGCCAAGCAGGACACGTAACCCCCTCTTGTGGTGCGATGCGCGCCCGACTATGATGCCAGAAGTGGAAATCACGTTACAGGGCAAGTTTGGTCGGATAGAGTGAAACAAGATGAATTTTTTCTTCATATTCATTGTCTTCATTGGCATTGCCATAGTGATTCGGCTTGTTGCCGGGTCAATTGATACAGGCCGGATTGAGTCTTATGTCAGCCAACAGGGATGGACATTGCTCGACAAAAGCTGGGATCCATTTGGTCCCGGATGGTTTGGCGAGAAGGACTCGCGTATTTACCAGATAGTATACCGCGATTCCGAAGGCGACATACACAAAGCCCACGTGAAAACATCCCTGCTAAGCGGCGTCTACCTGACCAACGACCATGTCGTTGAACGCGACAAGAAAGCGACGGCGGAGGGAAGCGAGACAGACGAGGATTTGCAGCAAGAGAATGAGCGGCTTCGGAGAAAGATCCAAGAACTCGAAAAAGGATAGACGTAATCGTATAATGGCAAATGGAGTCACTTTCTGATGAATACTTGCTTTATTATTCTCTCTCGGCATGGGAGCCCGGATGCGCGAATAACCGCCATCGAACGCGGGATAGTCGAGCATTGCCAAAATCATCAACTTAGTTGCTTTTGTATCCCGCACTTATATCATGTGGCGGAGTCAAGTAAGCTGTGGAATAAGTTGGCGGAGTATGCAAATAATTCCATCTTTCTTTGCCGGCTCCACCCGCGACCGGCCAACTGGCTCCTGCGGCGCCATGATATTATTTGTGATGAGTCGAAGATTCTCAATCTTAACGGCTTTTCCGACGCGGAATCCGCCATCGCGGCAATTATGAGTCTTGTCGAAAACATATCGGCGGATCGCGTAAGCGGCAAACTGAGCAGCGGGGAAAAAATATCTTCGCACTGCAAGATCGACGAATTTCATGAAGAAACCAGTCCGCGATGGTATCCGGTAATCGACGGTTCGCGCTGCGTCAATTGTCAACACTGTCTTCAATTTTGTTTATTTGGCGTGTACGAATCGGATGCCCGGGGTAAAGTGCAAGTTCGAAATCCCGACTTGTGCAAGACAGGATGTCCGGCCTGTGCGCGGATCTGTCCCCAGAGCGCGATAATGTTTCCGTTGTATGAGAAAGACGACGCCATAGCCGGAGCGCCGCAACGGTTTGTCACACTCGACGCAGCCGCTCGGAGGATGTTCTACGCCCGCACAAAACAGCCCTGTCCGATGTGTGGCCGGAAGGCCGAGCGGAAATCGTCCGCTCCCACGGCGGGCGAAAACCTGTGCCCGGAGTGCGGTAGGCCGCAGCCCAATCAAAAACCTGTAAAAAACTCCGTCAAATCGGCCGATCGCCTGCCTTTTGATGATCTAGACAAACTGGTCGATGAGCTAGATCAAATGATTCAACGGAGATCTATTTAGATTATTATTGGACTTCTGAAAAAAGTTAAGTTAATAACCATACGCACGTCAAGAATTTGCCATGAGTGACGGATTCCCGATTGTTCGGACCGCTGATCGAACGCTGACTGCCAACTATTCTTTGCTTTTCGACGGAATGTTGGCTGCCAGTCAAACGACAACCGCGCCTCCCGCTTTTTTTAGCAGACTTCTTATGCCGCGCGGCGGCCGATCGGGTTTGCGTGCAAGAGTTGCTCCCTTGGGCCTGCGCCGCACCGAAGCCGCTTTGCTGGCCGGAGGTTTTTCGGCCGAAGACGTGGCGGTCGTAAGCGAAGACCGACTAGATCGGGCGATCGGTTCCTCGACGAGGATAATCGGCATTTCGTCCGGCGAACCCGCCGGTTTGGGAATGAACAGCTCCACGATGACCTCCATCGCCGGAGGCCGGATCTATCCTCAGGCGATGTTCCTCCGGCTGATTAAAAAAATCCATCGCCTGAATAAGGGTATTTCGGCCAAAATCGTTTTGGGCGGACCCGGCGCATGGCAACTTTCGGATAATCCATCCAAGAGGAAAGAACTGGGCATCGATCACGTCGTCACAGGTTATGTGGAAGAAACCGTGGCCGCTTTTTTCCGCAAGTTGATGCAAAAAGACATTTTGCCCGAAGTGCTGTCAGGCGATTGGAATCATACAGGGTCGATTCCTCCGATTCGCGGGGCCAGCACCATGGGCGTGGTGGAGATAAGCCGTGGATGCGGGCTGGGTTGCCCGTTTTGCACCATCGCCCGCGTACCCATGATCCATCTGCCGCCCCAGACAATTCTCGCCGACGTTGGCACAAATATCGCAGCCGGTTTCAAAAATATCGCGGTTTTAAGCGAGGATTTTTTTCGATATGGCGCGGAAGGCTTAAAAACCGATCCGGAAACGTTGATCTCGCTTATACAAAACATTCGCCGTATCCCAGAGGTGCGTTTAATACAAATCGATCATGCAAATGTGGTAAGTATTGCACAATACGACGATCAACAACTTAAAACGCTTCACGATCTGCTAGTCGGCCGGGATACTAAGCGATCCGTTTGGGTAAATGTAGGAGTGGAAACGGCCTCGGACAAGCTGCTGAAAGAGATCGGCGCGGCGGGAAAAATGAATCGTGACGGATCAACCTGGTCCGAATTCACCGCCGGCCAGTTGCGAAGGTTATGCCGCGCGGGATTTTTCCCCATGGCCAGCCTGATGATCGGGCTTCCCGGCGAGAGCGACGAGCATATACGAGAAACGCTGGACTGGGTGCAATCGCTAAGCAGCGAGCGGATGTCGATCTTTCCGGTTCTTTATGCCCCAGTCGATGGCGGTCCGCCGCCCGATCCGCGTATGTTGCAGCCCCTGCATTGGGCGTTGATCAAAGCCTGTTACCGCTTGAACTTCCGATGGGTTCCCTGGATTTATGCCGACAATCAGGCGGCCGCCGGCGTGCCGATGGCAAGGCGAGCGCTATTGCAACTGCTGGGCCGCGGTCAAATGTTGCAGTGGAAAATGCTGTTTGCATGGCACTCGTGGAGGGCTGGACGATGAGCATGGAATTCGGTTCCGAGGTTAAAGATAAGCACGGCAGTCCGAATCTTTTAACCAATGCCGCTGAAGCCTTGTGCAATCGCCTCGTGGAACTGATGCAACCCGACGGTTTCTGGGAGGGACGGCTTTCATCGTCGGCATTGGCGACGGCAACGGCGATCAGTGCATTGTCGTTGGCCGATGATAAATCTGATATGACTCGGCTTCACTCCGGCGTTGCATGGCTCATTGAACATCACAATTCCGACGGCGGCTGGGGCGACACCGCGGATAGTCCCAGTAATTTAGCTACTACGCTGTTGGTCGCGGCCGCTTTAAAACTAGCGGTCAATGCAGTCGCAAGTCATGCTCACTTAGAGCTTATCCCAAAACCTGGAGCGCGGGCATCTTGTCCGCTCAATGCGGCCGGGACGGCCGCGCCCCTAAAAGAGTTTTGGGATAGGCTCTTGACACATGCCTTGAAAAGAGCGGATGAGTACCTGAAACTCCGCGGCGCCGATGCTCCGAAGGATATTGTCCAAGCGATTCAATGCGAATATGGCAAAGATCGCACATTCGCCATACCCATCCTTATGAATTGCGCCTTGGCCGGACTTGTAGCCTGGTCCGATATCCCGGGCCTGCCTTTTGAGTTGGCGGTATTTCCACACAGATGGTACAAAATTCTGCGGCTGCACGTTGTCAGTTATGCATTGCCGGCGCTTATTGCCATCGGCCTGCTCATCAACCGGCGTCATCCGCCCCGTAATTTTCTAAAACGGCTGATTCGCAAGGCCGTCACTCCGTATGCGCTTAAAATACTTCAAAAAATTCAGCCTAAAAACGGCGGATTTCTCGAAGCCATACCATTAACCAGTTTCGTGGCCATGGGACTGCTGCCGTTGTTCGGTCGCAATCATCCCGTCGCGGCTAAATGCCTGATGTTTATTCGGCAATTGCAACACTCGGACGGGAGTTGGCCTATCGATGCCAATCTGTCCGTTTGGCTGACTACTTCCGCCGTGGCCGCCCTTGGCGCCGCGGGTCAACTGCCCAGGATCGATCGCAATCGCTCCGCCCAATGGATTTCCGCCCAACAATATAAAGCGCCGCATCCTTATACCCATGCAGCGCCCGGCGGATGGGGATGGACGCACCTGATGGGCGGCGTGCCTGACGTGGATGATACCGCAGGCGCCGTCATTGCCCTTGCGGAACTGGATCATCGCGATGGCATCGACGCGGGCGTGCGATGGCTTCTGGAATTACAGAACGGCGATGGAGGCTGGCCGACTTTCTGCCGCGGCTGGGGAAAGCTCCCCTTCGACCGTAGCGCGCCGGATCTCACGGCTCATGCATTGCGGGCGCTTATAAGAGTTGATCCTGATAAATTCAGTCGTTCACGGCGTGCCATCCGGAACGGATTGAAGTATTTGTATAATGTACAGCAGTCCGACGGTTCCTGGATACCGTTGTGGTTTGGAAATCAAGCCGTGACGGGAAGAGCCAATCCCGTAATCGGCGCCTCGCTTGTGCTGAGGGCGCTTGAAATATTGGATCCGCATGGGCCCCAAGCCGCGCGCGGCAGGGAATACCTGCTTAATGCTCAGAATACCGACGGCGGTTGGGGTGGTGCAAAGTCGATAGCATCATCCTTGGAAGAAACGGCCATGGCCGTCGCCGCCCTGACTCCCTGGGGAGACTCCCCGGAAATCAACAACGCTCTTTCTCGGAGTGTGGAATATCTGTTGAAGGAAATCGTCAATAAATTGGACCACCCCACTCCTATCGGCCTATATTTCTCGCATCTTTGGTATTCAGAAATGCTATATCCGCTGATTTGGACAATCGAGGCCATGGGGCGGATGATGAAAACCGGCGTTTTCATGTCCTGTAACTGCAATCCACGGAAGCCATTGCCGTCGTCCGGACGGTTTGACATTTCGCGGGAATCATGAGATACTAATAGTCCTAACCGACAATTAACATTCCCTCCGCCTGGTAATATACTAATGCGTTAGTTCCAGATGGCTCCCAAGATGTCGACATCCACCGTCCTTCCGACCGACGATATTAAGCAAGTTCCGGAAGACGCCGCGACGCGTCAAGCGGTTCGGTCGGTCGCCGCCCAAGTTGCCGTCGGCCTCGACCGTTCGCGATCGCCATTGCGTGAAGATCTCGAACGCTTCGGCAAAATACTGCTGGAACGGCTAGGGCTGCCCGGGCGGTATCTGGGCTTCGCAATGGTGGCCGTGAGTAACGAGTTTTGGCAACCCATATTCGAGGCGATTCCATTTGATCGCCGCCTGTTTTTGTTGCCCCACTGCCTTAGCGACCGCAAGGCTTGCGCCGGAACTTATGATTCCATCGGACTCAATTGCGCCAGTTGTGGAAACTGCGAGATTCGTGATTTAAAACTCGAAGCCGAACAACTGGGTTATTCCGTCATAGTTGCCGAAGGGACTTCGTCGGTTCTAATGAAAGTCTTGGACGGCGAGGCGGATGCGATCTTCGGCGTTGCCTGTCTCGACTCCCTGGAAAAATCCTTTCAGCGAATAGTTGAGTTGGGGGTTCCACATGTGGCCGTGCCTTTGCTCAAGGACGGCTGCGTCGATACCGAAGTTGAAATCGACCGGATTCACGCTTTGCTGGGGGCTGAAACGTCGCCCTCGAGGGCATCGCCTCGCAGCTATATTCCACTGCTGCGCGAAACCGCCTTGATGTTCCAACCGCCGCTGTTTTCCGATCTGCTCGCTCCTTATGTGGAATTGGCGGAATCGGCCGACGGCAATGAAGGGAAGGCGGCAACGGTCGAGGACATCGCCTTGGACTGGCTGAAAGCAGGCGGCAAACGCTTGCGTCCGTTCGTAACGATCGTCTCGTACTTAATAGCCCGGCACGGCATGATAATTTTGGACCGGGGCAAGGAAATCAATGAGATCATACCGTTATCGATCCGGCGGCTGGCGCTGGCCATTGAAGCTTTGCACAAGGCTTCGCTGGTGCATGACGACATTGAAGACGACGACGAGTTTCGCTACGGCCGCCCCACGCTGCATCGCACTCATGGCATAGGCCAGGCGATTAACATCGGCGACTTCCTGATCGGCTTGGGCTACCGGCTGATTGCCGGCGAAATGACCTCGCTGGGATCGGACTGCATCGGCGATATTTTGAACCTGCTGTCGCACGCCCATTTGGAGTTGTGCCGGGGCCAGGGGGCCGAATTGCAGTTTCAGAATCGGCCTTGGGAGCCGCATAAGCCCATGGATGTGATGAAGACTTATGCCCAGAAAACCGCGCCCGCCTTTGAAGCGGCGATCCATGCCGGACTGCGCGCCGCCGGCGTAAATATCCAAATCAACACGCTAAGACGCTTCTCGACGTACCTTGGCGAAGGCTATCAGATCCGCAACGATCTGGACGATTGGCAGGCGGACGATCTGAACAAGCGGAAAAGAGGCCTGGACGTTTTAGCGAACCGCCCCACCATACTTCGCGTTTTTGCCATGGAAAATGGATGCGAATCGGCGCTCATGGAATTGGCTGAATCCGATGGAAAATTCCCGCCCGATTATCGGCTGGAACAAGTTCGCCGGCTGTATTGTCAATCCGGCGCATTCGCAAAAGCCGAAATGTTGTATCAAAAGTTGCGCGACCGTGCCCTGAACTCCGCCGCCGAATTCCCCACCGACGATATACGGGAGTTGATGCGTTTCCTCGTACGTATGGTGCTGAGGGAATCGGCTTATTCTCAAGCGCCGGCTTCATGAGTTCGTCCCCATACCTGGACATGCTTGACGAGTTGTTCCGCAACGGCTTAACAGGCGCTAGCGATGGTTTCGTGGACTTCCAGGCGCGCTTTGTGGCTGGTTGTCAACAAGCCGACGGCGGCTTCAGCGGACGCCAAGGAGGTTCCGATCTCTACTACACTGATTTTGCCTTGCGTTGCCTGGCCTTGCTGGCCCCCGGTCATGCCGCTCTCGAGCGCGCAAAAAGTTACATTGAACGTCAAACCCGCACTCCAAGGAGCATCGTGGAAATTTTCAGCCTTCTTAACGCGCATCGGATGCTCCGGCGCCGCTTGATTCATGATGTTCGAGGCGTTGCTCCGAAAGAAATGTTGAAAGATGCGCAAGGAATCGATCGGATCGATAGGGCGATTGACTTGCCGATTTTGAAAGATCAACTCCATAATTATATTCTGCCGAAAGGCGGCTTTGCACGCTTCGACGGCGACCGGCGCGTAAGCGCATATCACACGTTTCTGGGCGATTTATGTTTCCAAATGCTAGGCGAAGACCTGCCGGCAGTAGATGATGCGGTTCGCGCCATCGAGGCTTTAAAACGTCCCGACGGAGGATACGCGGAGCTTGACGGTCAAGCGGCGTCTCAAACCGGCGCCACCGCGGCGGCAGTGGCTTTTCTAATGATGCACGACGCGGTTTCGCCCGATCAAACGGCCGATACGATCGGGTTTTTAGCGAACATGCAGAGCGCCGATGGCGGGCTGAAGCCTCACGACGCGGTCGAAAACGGCGACCTGCTCTCTACTTTTACGGGTTTAGTTACTATGGCGGCCCTGGATGGACTGAACTGTTTCGATGCCGCGCGGATTGCAGGTTTTCTTCGCACTACCGCCCATCCCGGCGGCGGATTTATCGCCTGTGCCGGAGACGACTCTCCAGACGTCGAATATACATACTATGGATTAGGCGCCCTTGCCATTTTGCACCCATTAAAATAATAAGGGAGGAATTATCAAAAAGCTATCTCCGTCTTGCTTGCGACTTTAAGTTGATTTGCACCACCGTTATCGGTGCGATCTTCTCATGCCAACCGATACACCGCGATCGTCGCGCGATTCCCCCAACGAACTATGCAGTCACTCCTCGATGTAAATATCGCAGTACAATCTCAATCCGCCTCCTAATTCCCGGGGCGTATCATAGTCGTATTTATGATCCTCTGGGGCACGATCGTTTATTGCCCTTTGTACCATTGGGTTTAGGGCAGCGGACAACCATCACGGGCCGCCCAGTGCCGCGGATGATTCGTATCCCACCGCGGCTCAACGGCCAAACCGGTAAAATCGTTGCCACCGGCCTCGACTGTTTTGAGAGAGCTTCGGATGACAATATTCCCGACTTGCCAGAGCATTGGTGGCGTGTTTTCACCCCTAGTTGGGCAGGCCGCGCGGGAGAATGACGCATGGGAAGAGTTGCGGGAGACGTTCAAGTCGTGTTGAGCAAGCTCGCCCAACAATCTGTTAGTGCTGATTCGCCCCTCGGCGAGGTCCTGGAGTCGGCGACCCATCTCATAGTAGATCTTGATCGGGAGAACCACGAATTGCAGAAGGGCATCTTCCAACTCGAAAACGATCCGGCGGTGTGCGTGTCCGAACTCTTCTCCAGCCAGTGCGGCACAGCCCCAGCCGACGACAACGCCCAGCCGGAGGCAAATGCATTCATGCTCCACCAGCACATTCTGCACAACCTTGCCGACGGGATCACCGTGCAAGACAAAGACTTCAATATCATCTACCAGAACAACGTCATGCAGCGCACGTTTGGCAGTCATCTTGGCGAGAAGTGCCACGCGATATACGAGAAAAGGAGCATACCTTGCGAAGGCTGCGGCCTGGCAAAGGCTTTTCAGTCGGGCGAACCGACTTTCGTTCTACGCACTGCATTCGAGGCCGACGGGACGACCTCCTTCTGGGAAAACGCCTGCTTTCCCATCTTCGACAAACATCACAACATCATCGCCGGTGTCGAGGTCTGCCGTAACGTGTCCACCAGGGTGTCGCTGGAGCAAGAGGTCAAGGACCGGAACATCCAACTTGGTCAACTCAATGAGGAACTGAAGCGGCAAGCGGCGAGTCTCGCGGAGGCGCTTCGTTGCCGCGAACAGGCCGAGAAAGAGCTCCGCCGCGAAATGGAATGCCGCGAGCGCATGGAGGTGCTGCTCAGGCACGCCCAGAAGCTCAAGGCCGTGGGTCAGCTTGCCGCGGGCATTGCCCACGAAATCAATACGCCGGTGCAGTTTGCGGCCCACAATATTGACTTCCTGCGCAGCGGCTTCATCGACAGGCAGACGCTTCTTGGTGAATACCGAAACGCCCTGGCATCCTTGACCGCCGCACCCGGCTACGAAGAGCTTGCCAAGCGAGTCTCGGAGGCCGAAAAGGCCGCCGACATTGCCTACCTCGAACAGAATATCCCCGCGGCACTGACCGATGCCCTGGACGGACTCGCCCGTATCTCGAACATCGTCCAGGCAATGAAAGAGTTCGGCAATGTCGACAATCAAGTGGACAAGAGCCCGGCCGACCTTAACCAGGCCTTGCAGGTGATTCTGACCATTGCACGCACCGAGTATGCGGACGTAGCCGAAGTCGAAACCGACTTCCAAACGCTGCCGCCGGTGCTGTGCCACCTGGGCGACATAAATCAGGTCTTTCTGAACCTGTTGGTCAATGCGGCCCACGCCATTGCCGATGTGGTCGGGCGGAGCGGCCGGAAAGGGCGCATCAGCTTGCGCACGGTCCATGAGGGCCACTACGTGCGCATCGAGATTCAAGACACGGGCTGCGGCATCGCGCCGGAGATTCAGGAGCGGGTGTTCGAGCCGTTCTTCACCACCAAGGAAGTGGGACGGGGCAGCGGTCAGGGGCTTGCCATCGCGTATGCCATCGTGGTGGATAAGCACCAAGGCTCGCTGACGTTCGAGAGCGAAGTAGGCCGCGGCACAACCTTCACGATCGTGCTGCCGATCGGGCCGACGGCTCTCAATCCGCACGAAAACTCCCACTTCCGCGAACCTGCCCTAGCCACGGCCGGCGCGTCCGTCCAGGCCGCCGGAACCTGATAGCTCACCTGGTAACCGCATTCCGGGCAGTCTTTGAAAGCCCTGTACATGGCCACAGTCTACGGCTGATGCTGTTTGGGCGGAGTTTGAAGGGCAATTTGGTAACAATTCTGGTAACACTGATCCGCAAAGTCACATGACAGGCAAGACGAGAAACGGCGTAACTCCTTGCGGCGAAAAGGATTCTAACAGTGAGGTTGATGGGACTCGAACCCATGACCTACGGATTAAAAGTCCGTTGCTCTACCAGACTGAGCTACAACCCCAAGGTCGAAAACATTGTATCATCTCTTGGAAAATTCGGTATGTCAACCCGGGGGAAAGAAATGTCGGGGCGTGGATAACGTCTTGTGTGACAAAGTGTTACACAGATTAGGGGCTAGAGATTATGGACTAGAGATTAGGGACTCGAGATTGGCGGTTAGAGAGTAGGGATTGGGTGGTGGGGTGGGGGCGGGGAACCACAAGCGGTTTTTATCAAGTTTTCAGTTATCAGTTTTCATTCCTCCAGTTTCCAGCCTCCAGCCTCCAGCCTACAACCTACAGCCTTTTGTTTTCATCCTTCATCCCTCATCAATTTTCTTGCGTTACCGGTTCCTCGACAGGAGTAACAGGACACGATGGAGAGGAAAGATCGGTAATGACATTGGAGCGGGCGCAATTGAGCAAGTCGTTTACGATGTGTTGCACTTCGCTTACCGCTTCCATGGTGTTATCAAGCAGCATTTTGGCCTTGGGCTCGAAAAAGTCGGCGTATTGATCGGTCAATGCGAAACAGGAATGGGTAACCTTTTCCAGGGGAACTCGCAGGTCCTTGGCGACCACTCGGGCCAAAAGGCCGAGTTTTTTCGAGAACTGTTGCAGTTCGTAGAATTGCCGCCGATTTAGCCCCAGCAAGCGGCGATTCTCGGTCGTAAGCTCGCGATGTTCGATGGCCTTGCGTATGGCAATGGCCAATTGCACGTCGTCGCAGGGCTTGGTGAAGAAGTTGTATACTCGACCTTCGTTTATAGCCCGGATTGCAATCGCGGTGCTGGCGTTGCCGGTCAACATGATGCGGATGGTATCGGGCGCATTTTCCGCGGTCCAGGCCAACAGATCGCTGCCGGATACGCCGGGTATAACCTCGTCGACCACGATCACGTCTACCTCGCGGTTTTTGAGGATCATCATCGCCTCGTCGCCCGAGCGGGCCGTGAGCAATTGGTACGGCTGTTTACGCAGCGCCCGTTCCAAGCCAAACAAGACGTTTTCATCATCATCGATCAATAGGACAATCGGTTTCATTACAAGATTCTCCTTGCGAATTCTGAATAATCGAGCGGTTCGCCAAACCGGCTTCTTTTTAAAAATAGCATTTTTTTACATAAGGAGCAGGCAACTTACCCACCCAAGTTAAGTATTATGCCCGGTGTGAACACCCCCAGATAAGTTTTGGTTATATTGCAACTTATCCCATACTATTTCAAACCTGCGCTTCGATGCGTGTTTAACCGGCATCCAACATCTCGGCGAAGCTGAATGTAGTCAGGTTATACATAAGAAACTCCGCTGTACATTTCATCATCCGGAAAAAGAACGCTCTTCTTCATAATTGTCGCCTTTTTTGGGGTCGGATTGCGGCTGAATGGGTATGCAAACGGTAAACGTGGTGCCTTGCCCCATTTCCGTCTCGAAGGAAATCTCGCCTCCGTGGCGGTCGACCACGATGCTCCGCGAAATGGCCAAGCCCTGCCCGGTTCCACGCCCAACCTTCTTTGTGGTAAAAAAGGGATCGTAGATCCGATCGTGAATATCGGAAGGTACACCGGTCCCAGTGTCTTGAATCTGAATGATGACTTTATCTCCGTCACGCCGGGTCCGCACGGTCAAGACGCCTTTTCCCAGGGGATTATCCCCTAGTTTGGCCTCAATTGCTTGGGCGGCGTTCACAATCAGATTTAAAAACACTTGATTTAAATCTTCGGGCAAACACATTACGGGCGGGAGATCGAGCGCCAAGTCCAGTTGCAATTCGGCCACGTATTTCCATTCATTCCGGGCAATCGTGAGCGTGTTTTCAATTGCACGATTTAGATCGATTGCTTGTTTTTTTCCGGCGCCGGGGTGGGAATACTCCTTCATCGACTGTACGATCTTGGAAACGCGCTGCACGCCATCCAGTGTTTGATCTATCGCCAGGGGGATTTCTTTGTAGAGGTATTGAAAGTTCGCGTCGAGCAGGCAAGTTTCGATATTGGCCAGCAATTCGGGAGTAGCGGGTCCGTTTTTTGCGGCCTGCAATAGTTGGTGCAACTTATCGAACATGCCGTTGATGTCGTTGAAAGCGTCTTTCAGGAAGCGGGTATTGTCGCCGACGAATTGCGTGGGGGTGTTGATTTCGTGGGCTATGCCCGCCGCCAATTGACCAACCGCCTCCAGCCGATGGGCCTGGGCCAGTTCGCGTTCGATTTGTTTGTATTCAAGGAGCGTTCCCAATCGCTCGCTTATATCTTCGAGCAAATCGCACTCTTCCTGGAGAAAAGGGCCTTCCTCTTCCAAGGGTTTTTCCTGCAAATAGCAGACCTCCAAGGTCCCGTGGACTTCATGGTCCATTTTTATGGGAGAACTGATTTTACACAATGTTTCCTGGTAGTTGGCTGCCTGAAATACTTTATTATTTAAGGTAATTCTGGCGCAGGTCGTTTCGGGATATTGCCAGCCTGACGGCACTAAATCCACTATGCCTTGAAAGATTTCATCCTCGGTCAGTCGAGGATTTTGGAACATTTCCGAAATCGCCCGCAGGCACTTCATGACCTTGACTTTGATGCTCAATTTCCGCGTGAGATTGCGCAATTTATCTTCCGCCAGGCGGCGTTTCTTTTCCTGTCGGTCTCTTTTCAGCCGGGCGTCCAACAGAGGTGCAATATACCGGGCAATATTATCCAGCATTTCACATTCTTGCCGTAGATAATCCCCGCTTTTATTCGCTACCCCGATAAATCCAATTAATTCGTCATGGAACATAATTGGAACTATCAGGCTTCTAAGGATCTTTTCGCGGGTAAGCGAAAAAGCAAATAACTCGTTTGCCAAGAAGGGCTTAATTTGCAGCATGGCAAGCCCCCATTGACTGTCCGCCCAAGCCATGCGCGATACACGATGGTCTTTAACGAAGACATTGTCCTTGTCGGTCTCATCGGTCAAGATTCCGGCCAATACCATGGCGCCGTCTTCGTCCAAATAGCCAAAAACGCCGTATTTGCTCCGCATCGCCCCAACGAGCACGACTAAAACCTCGCCATACATTTCCCTTTCGGAGCTGGCAAGGAAGATGTCGGCTATCCGGCTGCGCAAAGCAAGTTCCCGCTCCATGCGAACGCCTTCGTCGCGAAGCCCGCGCTGGTGCAGGGCATTATCGATCACCACGGGCAGTAAATTGAGGAAACCGCCTTCAAGATCCTTCACCAGGTAATCGCTCAAACCCAGTTTCATGGCTTCTACCGCGATTTTCTCGTTGCCCGTGCCCGTTACCATGATCGTCACCGGCAATGTGCTGGATGCGGCAATGGCACGGACCAGATTCAGTCCGTTTCCCTCGGGCAGAGTCTGATCGACGATCAATACATCATAAGTAGACGACTGAAATTGTTTTTGTCCATGCTGGGAATCAAAAGCCAGCTCAACGTCGTAGCCCAATTGTTCCAATCGCTTCTCGACCAGGCGCGCCAATGCCCGGTCGTCTTCGACGTACAAAATCCGAGTTTTATTCGCGGTATTCATCGAGACTAATTTCCATAATTCCATTGGCGGATTGGATCAGCTTAAAACAGGCGATAAAATACGTCCGGGAGAAGCCTCGAAGGCAGGTGCGAAAATCTTGATTTGTGTTTGGATACCCAGATTAGCGAAATAGTTGCGCAAACGGGCTCGCATCGAAGGAGTAACATCCTGTCCTTTGGTGCAAAGCAGGGTGCCTCTTATGGAACGGATGTCATCGGCCAAAACGGCGCCGTCGTATAGTTCGTTGACGTGCAGGCATTGTATCACCTGCATTTCGGTGATTTTCTTGATGTTTCGCAAAACGGCCACAACGTCGGGATGATACCATTCGTTTCGACCGTTGATTTCGGCCATGGCCAGATCGTTGTTCAAGCCGCCGGAAACAAGCGTATCCCAATCCAAGGCCAGTTTGAGAATATAACCGCCAAGCATGATATCTTCGGCTCGGGAGTCATATTGAATATTTTGCTTGTCCCGGTAAAGATCGTTCTGGTGAACGATAATCTCCACAACTTCCTCGAGTCGGGGAATGTGGGTCAGCAATTCCCGAGCAGTTTGCGGGTGCGTTGAAAAGGCCTTTTCCTCGTCGGCGGAAAGTACTTGCCCCTGGACGACCTTGGAAAGCGTTTCTTCCTGGATAGTTATACATCCGATTTGCGAAAGCATGGCGGCGATCTCAATCAACCAGGCCCGGCGCAAGCCCATTTCCCGGCATAGTTGACGCACCAGCCGGTGCACCCGCGAAGCTCGGCCGAATGCCGCCGGATTGACCAATCCCAAAACGTCGGCCATCACTTTGATGCTTCCGCTAAGAGTCTGGGAAAGCAGTTCGTGCTCCGCGGTAATCAGGCGATACTGAGCGATGCCTGCTTCCAGGGCCTTGGCGAAGAGCTCTGGCGGACAGGGCTTAGTCATGAACCGGAAAATATGCCCTTCGTTCACGGCGTCCAGAGCCGTCTGTTGATCGGCATTGCCGGTTAACATCATGCGAACGGTATGAGGCGCTATTTCCCTGGTTTTAACCAGGAGTTGTATGCCGTTCATTCCGGGCATGCGCATGTCGGCGACAATGACGGCGTAAGGGCCTTTTTGGGCAATTGTTTTTAACGCCTCTTCTCCTCCGAATGCGACTTCAATTATAAAATGCTTGCGCAAAGCGCGCTGGTAGGCCTGCAAAACGCATGGCTCGTCGTCGACACATAAAATGCTTTCGTTCATAAGGGTAATTTGCGATTGCCCCAGGATTCATATTTGGTCCTTCGTGAATACATGGCGGGCAACGAAGGCAACTTAACTGTTGCCCCAACAATTTGGTAAATCTTAATCAATTAAAAGTTAGTTTATTTTCCCGTTGATGGTAAACAAAGCAGCAAGAAAGGGTGGTGAATGCCGAAAGTGTCGGATTTTAGGCTTGTACCGACTGTTGAAAACGCCGATAGCCTCTAAAAAGCCTTTAAAAGAAGTACTTCTTATCGGGCCGCCCAGATAATGGCGTTGGCCAATAGGCGAAGGAAGCAGGGATGCCGGAAATCGGCGGTTGAACCTAAAGTGGTGGCGAAAATCCGCCTTCCCAGCTTGGATCGCACCCATGCCACCGGCAAGGTCTCGCCGGCCGCCGAACCGAACAATATCGGCGTGGCCTCGGTCAAAGACAAATCGTAACGGTG
>JBEKGL010000009.1:0-17971 GCA_050012815.1 Thermoguttaceae bacterium | reverse complement strand
CCCTCCGTCATATCGAAGGCGTGGCCGAAATTGCCAATGAGTTGGAAGTTGCCTGGGCCTAGAGTGAACACGTCAAAATAACGAGCCCAGGATTGTCCGATTAGATGGACACTTTTGCGAATGATAAAGTCGGATAAGGGAAAATAAAACAACACCCAACGCCCGAAAAAAGGACTCATCTTGGTTGGCTTGGCGGTGAATATCCCAATACCGCTTCTTGGCGGTCGTGATACGGCTGGAAACGTTCGTCCAAGCGGCAGGCGTGCAGCACTCGCCGATTGTGGTAGGAAAGGCCGCACAGGCGCATCACTCCGTCGTGCTCGGCAATCTTCCGGTACAATTGCGAAAATTGCTCAATCAGGAAGCGGTTTAGCACTGGAATCTGATCCAATTCAAGTACTAGCCGATGGGTCAAGTGTTGCTGCATCAAGCCCCAAATCAGCTCGGCCAAGGGAGGATTCTCCGCGCCGTCATCCATGCTTTGGATTTTCACAATGAGCCAGTCCGGGCCGCGCTCGACGTATAATTCCCAACCGGGCGAAATTGCAAACATCCTATTACTCCTTACATAAGACTGATACCAACCATAGAAAAGATTTGCCGCAACATTTCCATTTTTAATGATATTGAGACCGTTGAGGCCGACAACCCTCTAATGGAAAATATCTAAATTATTATGGTGCAGGCGTCTTGCCTATACCTTTTAAACGGGAGGACAGGCATTTTTTCTACAGGAGGACAGGCATTTTTGCCCGTCTTTTACGGGCCAGACAAGAATGTCCGGCCTCCTGATTTGGCAGACAAGAATGTCCGGCCTCCTGATATTGCTAGCGTTGCTGGCTATATCACTAGAAAAGGCGCTTCTGTTCGGTCTCTTGAGCCGCATTCGGATCCCCCAGGGGCGCAAGCCCCAGATGATCGCAAGCCATCTGGGTAAGTCTGCGCCCGCGGGGCGTGCGGATTACCAACTCGGAGCGCAGCAGATACGGCTCGACTTCGTCGATAAGCGTGTCAGGCGGAAGATTCATGGTGTGGGCCACCGCCTCGACGCCCACCGGCCCGCCGCCAAACACCCGGGCGATCGTTTCCAAATACTTGCGGTCCTGGGGGTCCAAACCCTTTGTGTCGATGCCTTGCATTTGCAGGGCGTCGCGGGCCACGGCAAGCGTGATCCGGCCGTCGGCCTTGCTTTGGGCATAATCGCGGACCCAGCGCAGGCGGTTGTTGGCCACGCGGGGCGTTTGGCGGCTGCGCGAAGCGATTTCCTCGGACGCGGCATCGACAATTTCCACTCGAAGTTTCTTGGCGTTGCGCCGGACGATCTCGGCCAGTTCTTCAACCGTATAAAAATCCAAGTGTTCGCGCATGTGAAAACGGTCGCGCAGCGGGGCCGACAACAATCCGGTCCGCGTGGTGGCCCCGATCATCGTGAACGGTTTTAGCGGCATATTGATCGTTCTCGCGTTAACGCCTTCCCCAAGCGTCAAATCGATACGAAAATCCTCCATTGCCGGATACAAAAACTCCTCGACAGCCTTGGGCAGGCGATGGATTTCGTCGATAAACAACACCGAGCGTTCCTCGGCATTGGTAAGATACGGGATCATATCCTTTGGCGCGGCGAGCGTCGCCCCGCTGGCGATTTGGATGTTTACGCCCAACTCCCGGGGAATGCAGGTGGCGAAAGTGGTCTTGCCCAGGCCCGGCGGGCCGTCGAAAAGGATGTGCCCCAGCGGTTCCCCGCGTTTCGATGCGGCGTCCACCGCGATTTCGATCCGCGCATAAACTTCCCGCTGCCCGACCATCTCCCGCATCCGCTTGGGACGCAATGCGCGGTCTTCGTCTTTCTGCTCTATCGGGTTTTTCAATATCGGTTCGCGGGACATATAAGAAATACTCTCGTAAATAAATGAATCAATATCATCGAGACTTATAGGGGCCCAGAAACTTTGGGCCGTTAAAATGAATCATGTGGCCGGGATTATCAGCAAGCCATACTTCCGTTTCCCAGGCTATATCTCCCGCATATTTTCGGAAATCAGTCTTGCTTGAAAAAGCTGTAACATAAATTCGTTCCGCAAGACACGAAGATAGCATTGCTTCGATTTCAGCATGTCTTTTTGGATTTACGGGACCGTGCGATGTAACGGCTTCAATTAAATACAACCAATTTTTTTTACCGTCATAGATTACTATGTCCGGTAGTTTGTCATGCTCAGTAATTATGATTTTTAGTTTTTCAAGGGTCGTAGTTTCACATACGATATGTTTGTGAGCGGTATCCCCTAGATAAAGAAGTTCCGCGCCTGGAGCAAATCTGGGGCCGAATTCTTTGATTATAACAACTTGCAGAGCATTATGTTTACCGGGTGACAAACGAATCACATAGTTTTTGGGCAATTTCAGTTCAATCCGATGAAAATCTCTTTGCTTGTTATATGACTGTGCCGGTTGTCCGTGTTTCTTGATAAATTGATCGACTCTTTTATAAAATTTAGCCGTCCCGTAGGTTTTTAAAACTTTAACTACTTCATCAGTCAGCGAGTAACAATTTTGGCCGCTATTTGTTGGGCGGGATGGATCATCTGGATTGCGATCAACAATTCGTGCTTGCTCAAATTGATGTATAGTTTGGCGTCGTATCGTTTCGCGAGAATTAGCGGCGTAGTTTTTGCCATAGTTATCGCGCATGTAGCCCATGATGTCCCATATTCGCAGCAAGGGCTTTTTTACATTAATCCAAGAGTCGTTCGGTTTCAAGCCGGCCAATGCCAAAAGCGTCAATGCCGAACGTTCATTTTGTTGGGCGCTGGGAAGTCCAAGCGATTGGAGAATCTTTAAAGCTTCGTCTGTTTTGCTCATTTTAATTGCCTGCCAAACATTCCCGTAGTGAAGTGTTGATGCTAAGGTGATTATAAACGATGGTTTCCATTTCAGAAATGTTGTATTTTACTTCCTTTCCAATTTTGCCAATGATTTCCAAGTCCGGAAAATACATCGTCCGAATCTCCGTAGCATTGACCTGTGTATTCCCGCTAATGGTACGGAAATACCGGTCAAACAAATTACAGTTGAATAAGGCGGCAATTCCAAATATATCGTCTTCCGTTAACTCGCGTTCACAATGGTAGATATAATTCAAATGATTTTCGATGCCGACGTAATGATAGGGATATTGAGATTTAAAAAAACATCCGGCAGTCAAACGGCGTTTCTCTTCTTTGGCGCTAAAACGTTTTAGTAAAACGTAATTCATTACGGGTAATAGAAGACGAAGAGAATCATCACATAACCTGAATGCGATTGGTTTTCCGTTCTTGCTTACGGGCCAGATGGTTTCAAAAGGTCTGACATTATGTGGAAGTAAAAGTGGTACTGAAGACTTTTCACGGTCATTATTCAGGAGATAATCCGTCGAGCGGAATAAAACGACCGGTCCGGTCGATATTCGCAAACCAACCTCGGAAAAACGCATTGGAAACGATTCAACCATATTCATGATTTCCCGATCGTCGGATGATTCCGGGATTCTGACTACGTGGTCTCCGCGAAAATTGTCAAAAACATTATCCGTTGAAACATGCGCCGGTTCTGGATTTTGGGAAATGTCGCAACCAAGGCTTTTGGTAATAGTTATCCGAGATGATTGATGTCCTGTGCGACGGCATTTTGTAATTATGTTTTCCTGCAAAACACTTGAATGTTTAAAAGCTTCCGTTCGCGACTCGAAAATATGAATATGGTCTAGTGCGACACGATGGAAAAACCATCGCCGAAAACTGCGAAAGTAAGCACCGTTGCAAAAACTTCGTGGGGTTATCGAGACGATTTCCCCGCCCTCTTTCAGTAATTGTGCAGCCAATGCCATAAAAAAAGTATACATGTTTGGTTGGCCATGAACGATCTTCTTCATCAATTTCGCATGCTCGGAATCTTTGCGAACCTTGAAATAAGGAGGGTTCATGATAACACCGTCAAATCGAATGTTACGCATGATGTCGTTGAAATCATGTTGGCTGTCTAAACCTGATGAAGCTGCAAGGACGAAATCTTCCCCGTGTATGATATAATCCAAAGAATGTCCGGCGTTACAGAGAACATTTTTGCAGTTGTCGAGATTTGTTTTTAATAGAGGAATCAACCGCGAGTCATTCTCAAAAAGATGCGCTGTAAGATGCCGGGGGGAAGGAAGCTGGGCCAATCTTTCACAAAATGCGGCGGTGAGAATTCCCAGTCCCGCGCCAGGGTCCAGCAATTGATATTGTGCGGGTATTTTTGAGAATAGTTTTGCCATGAAACGGGCAATCTCTCCCGGCGTAAAAACTTGCCCTTGTGTTTTTCTATAATCAATGGAAGTGCTGTTCTCGTATCTTAGTTGAAGTTCTAAAGCAAAATCTAGCATGGCATCCTACCTCATCAATATCGCAATAGTATACAATTATGCACAACTCCATGTCAATCACCCTATTTTACCACGAGTATTTAAACTGGTGAATAGGTAAGGAAAGGACTAAAATAGTGTCCCGAGATATACACACCCGACGAACTGATGGAAGAAGAATTAAATGAAAGATGAAATCATTGACGAAGTAAGGCGAATTCGCGATGACTACGTGGCGAAGCATGGTAACGATCTGGATGCGATTTTTGACGATCTACAAAAAAGGGAGTCCGCCTCATCAAGACGCATTGAAGACCTTGCCGCAATGCGTAAGGCGCAATTCCGGGACAAAACTATACCGAAATAGTGCATTACGCTATTTTTGAGTTTGCTGATAAATCGCCTCTATCAAACTTTGCACGTCCTTGTATTTCTTTTTTGCGGTCAAAGCGGCGTCGATGAGTTTTCGGGCCTCGCTTTCGCTGTGGCCCAGGGTGCGGAGCACGTCGTAGGTTTCGGAAATCACGTCCAGCTCGACTTCGGCCTCATGTTTTTCATCCCCCGCGCCGACCATCAGGGCGAATTTCGGCACTTTGCGGCGCAATTTGGCAATGATCCGCTCGGACATGGCCGCGCCGATGCCGGGCAGGGCGGAGAGCGATTTCGTATCCTGTTCCTCGATAGCCGTGGCCACCTCTTTTACCGGCCGGACCATCGAACGCAGGGCCTTTTTCACGCCCACGCCGTCCACCGAGCAAAACAGCTCGAAAAATTCGCGCTCGATCTCGCTCAAAAACCCGATCAGCCGCGGCGTCATCCGGCCTTGCATCGGATTGCCTTCCAAATACTCTATCGTATGCAGGCTGATTTCCTGATTGATCTCGCTTTGCAGGCGGCGGCGGTTGAACTCGGGAACCAGTATCTCGTACTCGAACGCGCCGATCCGCAGCGTAAGCGTGTCGTCGTGCAGTGCAACCAGTTGGCCGGTGATTTTGGTGATCAAGTGATGGCTCTTATAAAAAGTGTAAAGAGGAAAAAAGGGAAAGGGGAAAAAGGGGAATAAAAATATAAAACTGTAAACTGTAAACTGTGAACCAATTATTATTTACACTCGAAGTTTATCCTTGAGATAATAATGGCACAATGCCACGGCAAGGGCGTCGGCCACGTCGGGCGGGTCGGGCACTTGGGGCAGTGCCAGTTCGCGCTGGATTGCCCGTTGCACCTGCGATTTTGACGCCCGGCCCGCGCCGGTGAGGATTTTTTTGATCTGCGTGGCGGAATAGTGGACTACGGGTATGCCCGCTTCGGCCGCGGCCAGACAGATAACGCCCCGGGCATGGCCCATTAGGATCGCCGTGCGCGGGCGCTTGTAATGCATATACAATTCTTCCAAGGCCATCACGCTTGGCTTTAGTGCGGCGATTACATCGGCCACGCCGGCGTGAATTTCGACCAGTCGATCGGTGAGCGAGCGCCGGCTTTTTCCCCGCACCACGCCCGCCTCGCAAATCCGCAAGCCGGCACTGGCAGAGCCAGTGGCACTCATATTACCACACTCCAGCACCCCGTAGCCGGTAATGTTCAAGCCCGGATCGATGCCGAGAATCCGGAGGGGAGTGATCTCTTTTTTCATTAAAATGGGTGCAATTTAAGTGTAGAAGTCATTGCAAACATTAATATCATAACAATTAATAAACATGACATTGTAAAGCACCAGCCCACGCTTCCTATCATCCACCAGGGATTTGCGTTAAAAGGTTTAATTTTGATTGCCTTACTTGTTAAATGAAGGCTGTAAACCCATGAAAAGGCTATCAGAACACTACTTAACAATGGTAATATATTTTCAAACCAGTTTCTGTAAACACTCTCAAAAAGTAAAGATGATGGAATAAATATACATAGTAGTAAAAATGAGAATCCCAGTGCACCACAAACTACCCACATCCAAAAAACAGTTTTATCATTAATCATAATAAAACTCTTTCTTTCGGTTGGGTGACTCTGGCATTTCGCCAGTGTTACTTGGGAAAAGCACTGGCAAAATGCCCATGCCACCCGCTGGTTTGTTAAATTTCACAGTTGACGGTTCACAGATCACAGTACAGAGTAGGAAAACTCTTGGTTTAATTCATCCTTCATCCTACATCCTTCATCCTTCATCCTTCATCCTTCATCCTTCATCCTTTATTTCAAACTCCACTCCGTTCCGCCAGGGCGATCTTCGAGCGTGATGCCGATAGCAGTCAGGCCGTTGCGAATTCGGTCGGCGGTGGCAAAATCTTTTTTCTTCCGGGCTTCGGCGCGCAGGTCGATCAACAGATTCATCAGCTTGCCCAGCACAGCATCGTTGCCGGATGTTTTTTCCTCGGTCGGTTTGCGGAACAGGCCCAGCGCGGCGGCCAATTCACGCAATACGACGGCTCCTTGTTTAAGAACTTTCGACCGGCCGGGGTCGTTTTTGCCGGGCTCTTCGAGTTTTTCATCATCCACGAATTTATTCAGCACTCGGACGAGATCGAACAGCGTGGCTATGCCGCCGCCGGTGTTGAAATCGTCGTCCATGGCCTCGAGGAAGCGGTTGCGAAGTTCGGCCGCAGCCTGCAAGAGCGGTTCTTGGCCGGGATTGAAATCGCCCGCCGCGCGTGTTGCCGGGGCGGTGAGGTTATAAAAACTCTCGCCGGAAGCACGTTCAAAACGTTTGAAAAAGCGGTAAAATGCGTCCATGCCGGTTTCGATCTCGCGCAGTCGCGATTCGCTGTAGTCGATCGGCCGGCGGTAATGGGTCGATAGCAGGAAAAAACGGATCGTCTCGGGCGAAAATTGTTTAAGCAGTTCCCGGAACGGGGCGGAGCCGCGGGACTTGCTGATTTTTCCCGCGTCCTGGGAGGCAAAATCGCCTTCGGTCGCCCGGGTCTGACGCCCGCCCAGTTTGCCGATCTCGTCGGATGCCTGCATCAGACCGTTGTGCATCCAATACTTGGCCATTGGTCTGCCGTGGCAGGACTCGCTTTGGGCGATTTCGTTTTCGTGATGCGGAAAGACAAGATCAAGTCCGCCGCCATGAATATCAAAAGTTTCGCCCAGCAAGCCGCGGCTCATGGCCGAACATTCGATGTGCCAGCCGGGGCGACCCTTTCCCCAGGGACTATCCCAGGATGGTTCGCCGGGCTTGGCCGATTTCCACAGGGCGAAATCGGCGCCGGATCGTTTTCGTTCGGCAGTGCCGCCGCCGTCGCCTTGCAGGGCATCGATGCGGCGATTGCTTAGTTTGCCATAATCAGGGGCTTTACCGACCTCGAAATACACGTCGCCCTGGGCCTCGTAGGCAAAGCCTTTATCGATAAGCGTCTGGGTAAACTTAATAATGTCGCCCATGCTCGCCGTGCAACGGGGGAAACGATCGATCGTATCGACGCCCAGGGCCTGGATGTTGTTCATGTAATCGGCCGTCATTTCGGCGGCCAATTGCGACATGGGCACGCCCCGGGCGTTGGACTCGTTTATGAGTTTGTCGTCCACGTCGGTGATGTTCACGACCAACGTGACTTTATAGCCCGTGTAAACAAGGTATCGCTTGATGGCGTCGAAGATCACCGGTCCGACCATGTGTCCGATGTGACTGGGCTTGTAAACCGTGGGCCCACATAGATAGATTCCCACCTTGCCGGGCGTGACCGGCTGGAAGGGTTCTTTGGTTTTGCTGAGTGTGTTGTAAACGCGAAGCATGGTAATGTTTTTAGTTATCAGTAATCAGTTTTCAGTTATTAGTTTATTGGGTCTCAGGAAAAGAATGTCTCATGCAAAGTCAGAGCCGGGGCGTGTCGCCCCGGTAATTCCAGGCCGACACGGCCCGACTCTAAGGCGAAAACGCGACATTCATTACCTGAGACTCAATAATATGATGTTGTGTTCAATTTGCAATTTGCAATTTTCAATTTGCAATATTTATTCTTCAGCGATTGGTTCCAGCAGTACGACGCACTGGGCTTCGATGGCTTCTTCGTGGCCGACGGGGCCGACTAAATCGCCGGTTTTGGCTTGCAGGCCGATGCGTTCCGGTTCCACGCCGAGGATTTCGGCCAGTCGTTCGCGGATGGTTTGCTTGTGGGGCAATAACTTTGGGCGTTGGGCGAATACGATGCAATCGAGGTTGCAGATTTTCCAGCCCACGGCGGCCGCGGCATTGAGTGCCGCGCGGAGCATCTCGGCGGAATTCCGCCCGCGGTTTGTGGAATCGGTGTCCGGAAACATCTGGCCGATGTCGCCCAGTGCGGCCGCGCCCAAAATGGCGTCGGTAACGGCGTGCAAAAGCACGTCGGCATCGCTAAACCCGACCAATTCCCGGTCGTGGGGAATTGTTACCCCGCCCAGTCTGAGCGGTCCGCCCGGGCGCAACCGATGCGTATCGTGTCCGATTCCAATTCTCATTCCGCCCGTGGCAAAATCTCCTATATTAAGGGGACAATTGGGTTGATTGTGCGGGGGATTATACTCAAAAAAGTCGGATAAATAAAGGCGGAAGTCGGCAAATATATTGCGAAACCGCAAGCGGTTTCCTTAACATTATTCGACATTCATCATTCGCCGTTGGGCATTTTCCGCCTCCTTTCCCCCACTTCGGTAGGCGTCTATAATGTGGACAATGGCCACAATTGAAATTCACGCACTGGCGAAGTCATATCGCGTTTATCAGAAAAAGGAAGGGCTAAGGGCCGCCATTAGCGGGCTCTTCACCCGCGAGTATCGCCTTGTCGAGGCGGTGCGGGACATCGATCTTTCCGTCGAGCAGGGCGAATTCGTGGCCTTCCTGGGCCCAAACGGGGCGGGAAAAACCACCACGCTGAAATTGCTCTCTGGCGTGATTACTCCCACCGCCGGGACCGCCCGGGTCTTGGGCTACGTTCCCTGGCGACGCGAAAACGCATACCGCCGGCGGTTCGCCCTGGTCATGGGACAGAAAAACCAACTCTGGTGGGACCTGCCCGCCGCCGAGTCTTTCCGCCTGCATCAGCACATTTACCGCATCGAGCCGAAAAACTTCGAGCGGACCCTGCACGAACTGAGCGAATTGCTCGAAGTCGGGAAATTGCTCTCACAACCGGTCCGCGAACTGTCGCTGGGCGAGCGGATGAAGATGGAACTGATCGCCGCGCTGTTGCACTCGCCCGACGTGCTGTTCCTCGATGAGCCGACAATCGGCCTGGACGTGGTGGCACAGCACAACGTCCAGGTTTTTTTGCGCGAATATCAAGAGCGACGCAATGTTACCATTTTGCTGACGAGCCATTACATGAAAGACGTGGCCGCGCTGTGCCGCCGGGTGGTAATCATCGCCTTGGGAAGGATCATCTACGACGGCTCGCTTACGGGCATAGTCGACCGGTTTAGCGATCACAAGATAGTATCGCTGGAACTCGCCGACGGAGATACGCACTCCGGCTTCGACCGATACGGCGAAGTCCTTTCAATCGAACCTCCCAAAGTCAAATTGCGCGTGTCCCGGACGGAGATTCCCAAAGTTCTAAGCGATATTCTCGCATCGCATACAATCGTGGACGTAGGCGTGGAGGATCCGCCGCTGGAAGAAGTGATCGCGGAGATGTTTACAAGCCAAAGGATGAAGGATGAAGCGGAAAGGATGAAGGAGGAAGGATGAAGGATGAATTAATTATCCGTTTAAGGTTCACGGTTTACGGTTCACCGTTCACAGTTCACGGTTCGAAGTACGAAGTACGCGGCACGGAGGGTTCCTGATTTGATTCATCCTTCATCCTTCATCCTTCATCCTTTGGTAAAGTGGTGGATAATTCTCCGCATCAGCCTGGAAGAGAGGCTGGTTTATCGGGGCGATTTCGCCCTGGGCACGCTGATGCGGTTCATGCCCATCGTGGTGCAGATTTTTCTCTGGGGGGCGGTTTACGAATCCGTGGCTGCGTCCGGTAATAAAAACGCCGAGATCGCCGGCTATTCCTATCACGACATGGTGGCGTATTACCTGCTGGTGATGGTCGGCCGGGCATTTTCCAGCATGCCGGGCCTGGCCTCGGGCATCGCCCGGGACATACGCATGGGAACGGTGAAAAAATATCTCATCCAACCGATCGACATGCTGGGCTTCTTGCTGCTCTATCGCGTGGCGCACAAGTTGGTGTACTACGTGGTGGCGGCCGGGCCGTTCGCTTTGGTGTTTTTTCTTTGCCGCGGATATTTTTCCGGCTGGCCCGACGCCCTCACATTGTCGGCGTTTTTCGCCTCGCTTATCATGTCCTTTCTTTTGGGTTTTTTCCTGGAGGCCGCCCTCGGCATGATCGGGTTCTGGCTGCTGGAAGTAAGTTCGCTGCTGTTTGTTTACATGCTGTTTAGTTTCTTTTTTTCCGGGCACATGTTCCCCCTGGACATGCTGCCGGGCTATATGGGCGAAATCGTGAAACTGACTCCGTTTCAATATCTGGCGTATTTTCCCGCGGCCGTGTTTTTAGGAAAAATCCAAGGCGCCGCATTGCTCTGGGGATTGAGCGTCCAAGTATTTTGGGTATTGTTTTTCTGCATCGCCAGCCGTTTGGCCTTCCACTACGGCACCCGGCGATACAGCGGGTTCGGAGGATAGATAAAGGATAAAGGATAAAGGATGAAGGATGAATTATAAAACTGCCAACTGATTACTGATTACTGAAAACTGTGAACGATAAACTGTGAACTTCCACATGAAGTCGTATTTCCGCGTATTCCTCACGTTGGCCCGAAACAGTTTTGTCCGCGACATGACTTTTCGCGCGAATTTCATCATCGACCTGGTCACTTGGATGGCCTGGATGCTGATGAATTTGGTTTTTTATATCCTGATATTTCGTTACGTGCCGGAGATCGGCGTCAACACGGGCTGGGCGAAGTATCCGTTTTTCATATTCGTCGCCACCTCGTTGCTGGTGAATAGCGTCGTGGAAATGTTTTTTATGATGAACATGGATGAACTCAGCGAGTTGATCCGCACCGGGGCGCTCGATTTCGCCTTGGTAAAGCCGATTGATACGCAATTTCTGGTGTCGCTGACAAAGACCGATTGGTCGGCAGTGGGCAATTTTTTTCTGGGACTTTTTTTGCTGGGCTATTCACTGTTGAAGCTGGGCTACGTGCCGCGATTTTGGGAAATATCGCTTTACCCGGTGTATATTGTTTGCGGAGTGGCGATATATTACAGCCTGATGGTGGCCATGGCCGCCGCCAGCGTATGGCTTGGCCGGAATCTGACGCTTTTGGATTTCTGGTTCTCGGTGACCATGTTTTCCCGGTATCCGATGGAGATATATCAAGGCCGCTTAGGCGCGCCACTGCGCCGGGGGCTTACGTTCTTCATTCCCGTTTTAGTGGCGGTGAACGTTCCCGCCCGATTGCTGGTCCGATCGTTAAGTCCACATAGTTTTGTAGATTGGCTGCTGCCGATCTTCACCATATTCGCCACCCTTGTCAGCCTGGTAGTTGCCCGCTGGATTTTCAACCGGGCGCTTACTAGTTATCGAAGCGCGAGCAGTTAGAATAAGGATGAAGGATGAAGGATGAATAAACAATTTAAACCGCTTGCGGTTTCGCACTGATTACCGGAAAAGTGGGCAGTAAACTGCCCACCCCTTATTTACCACTATCCACTCTCCACTACAAAAATGCCCAAACCGCTCATACTTTTGTCCATTCCCGGTCTGCGTGAAAAAGACGTGGCGATCATGCCGAAACTGCGGCAACTGATGTCCGGGGGTGAAATCGCCGAATTGGCGCCGAGTTTTCCTTGCCTCACTTGCCCGGTGCAGGCGAACATGACCACCGGCCGGCCGCCGAACGAGCACGGCGTGGTGGCCAACGGTTTTTATTGGCGCGACCGGCGGCAGGTGGAGATGTGGACCTCGGAGAACGAGTGCATCGACCGGCCGCAGATATGGGACTTGCTTGCGCACCACGAAGACCATCCGACCACTGCCGTGTGGTTTCCCCTGCATAGCAAGGGCTGCGAGGCGGATTTCGTGTGTACGCCCGCCCCGATCCATAATCCCGACGGTTCCGAATCGCTCTGGTGCTACACGCGTCCGTTGGAGCTTTATGGGCAATTGCGCGATGCTTTGGGCGATTTCCCCCTGCAACATTTTTGGGGACCGATGGCCAATATAAAATCGACCGAGTGGATTGCCGCTTCTGCCGCGTTTGCCGCCCGGCAATGGCAGCCGAAGTTCTTCTATATTTATCTGCCGCACCTGGATTATGCCGCCCAACGCAACGGGCCGGAGAGCGCGGCCGCCGATACGGCAATCGACGAACTCGATACAGTCATCGGCAAACTGGCCGAGGGCATGACTGAGGCATACGACGAGGAGTTGCTGTGGCTTGCGGTCGGCGAGTATGTGATAAATAAAGTCGATCACGTCACGTTTCCCAATCGCGTACTGCGCGAGGCCGGATTGCTGGCCGTGCGCGATGAGGAGGACGGCGAACATCTGGATTTTGCCGCAAGCCGGGCGTTTGCCTTGGTCGATCACCAGTTGGCTCACGTTTTTATCAACGACGGCAGCCCGGAAACCGCCGAACAAGCGGCAAACCTGTTTCGCGGCCGGCCGGGCATCGGCGAAGTGCTCGTCGGACCGCAACGCAGCCGCTATGCACTGGACCATCCACGCAGCGGCGAAGTGATTCTGATTTCCACGCCCAATAGTTGGCAGGCGTATTATTGGTGGCTTTCAGACGACCGTGCCCCGCGATTCGCCCGCAGCGTGGACATCCACCGCAAGCCCGGCTACGATCCGGTGGAGCTTTTTTTCGATCCCGAAACCAAAAACATTCCTCTAAATGTGTCGCTGGTCAAGGGATCGCACGGCGCGCCGGCGCTTGACCGCTCGCGGCGGAGCGTTATTCTGGCGTCCGAGCCGATTATGTTTCCCGGCCCTCCGGTTGCCGATACCGACGTGTTCGGCATCGTGATGAAACATTTCGGGATCAGCATGTAGGCAAAGTAAAGCTGAATCCGCGTGATTGCTTGAAGAATTTCAGCGGGTTGTCGTAGACGATTCGGCGGATCAGCGATTCCGCGTGGCCGCGCCCGCGCATGACGGCGATGAATTTGGGCACGGCCAGCGGATCGGATGGGCCCCAATCGGCCGAGGAGTTTACTAGAATCCGGTCCGGGCCGTAAATTTCGATCATGTCGGCGGCGCGCTGGGGATTGGCCTTGGTTATGGGATATAACGTGATGCCCGCCCAATAGCCTTCGTCCAGGGCAGCGCAGATGGTGTGCTCTTCGCAGTGATCGATGCACACGCGGGCGCGGTCCACGCGGGAATCGTTCCTGAGAAGGTCCAAAATCATGCGGGTGCCTTTGTACTTGTCTTCCAGGTGAGGCGTGTGGAAGAGCATTTGCTCGTTGCGCGTCAGAGCCAGGTCGATCAACGCCTCAAGAGTGGTCACCTCGTTTTTCGTGCACTTGTGCAAGCCGATTTCGCCTATGCCTAGTACATCCGGTTTGTCTAAAAACTCGGGCAAAAGTGCGATCACCTCTCGGGCAAAGCCCACGTCCTCGGCCTCCTTGGCATTGATGCCGACCCAGGTGTAATGGCGAATTCCGTATTTCGCCGCCCGGCGCGGCTCCCACTCGGTCAATTGGCGGAAGTAATCGTAAAAACTATTCTTGTCTGAGCGATCGAATCCCATCCAAAAGGCAGGCTCGCCGACCGCCACGCAATCCATTTGCGCCATCAGTTGCATGTCGTCCGTGGTCCGTGAGGCAAGATGAATATGCGGATCGAAAAAGTACATGGGAGAATTTCTCCATCGTTCGTTAACCCCCGTGTATTCTCGGGGAGCTAAATAAAGTCACGGGGGCTAAATAAAATCATGCGGGGGCTAACTATCAGGGTTAATCATTGCCAATGTTCATCGTAGGGCAATGAAAAAATGATCTCGATTTGTTCGGCGCGGGCGGGCGCGTGGGCGGCGAGAATCCGCAGGGCTTGGGTAATCTTGTCCATGCGCGGATCGTCGGAGACTAAGCCTGGCGCACGCTGGATGCGGTCCAAGGAGGCGGCCAGGTCGATCAATTTCGAGCGGATCTCCAGAAACTCGCAATCCAGGAGTTTCGCGGCGGTGAGTGGTGTGGGCATGGATTTTTCGCCTCATGGTGGGCTTTAAAAGCCATTTTGCATTATCACTGGACGGCTTTAAAAGCCGTCTTACTGAATGGCTGGAATGAATATTATCTCAGTTTGGATACGTTTCCGCTGAAAATCAAGGTGCCCAAGAATTGCTTGGATCAATCATATAAGCGGTTAATATACATAATCTTTGGCAAACACAGACGATTGCGCAATGTGGGTAATGTAATTAAAGATGGCGAAGATTGTGGTTTGTTATGAAGTTTTTTGTTTTTACGGTCCGATGGCAAAAGGAGAGGCAGTAGATATATAGTATTTTATAGTATTTTCCATGAGTAGCGGACTGGCAACGACATTCAGCGTATTGTCTAAAACGGACAACGAATCGGCTGTCCGGATACTGCTTCCTGCGCTGGACTCCCCCAATGCAACAATTCAAGAAGGGGCCTTGTCGGCCCTGTTAAACCGCCGCAATCCATCGGGGCTGGGAGAAATTCTCAGCCGAATTCCCGTGCTAAGCCAGCGATGGAAATACATTATTCAACATCATGCGGGGCGAATGACCGGAACCATGCGCGATGCCATGCTGGGGTCGGATGAGATGCAATACCTCAGCGCCTGCAAGGGCGCGGTGATGTTCAGCGATTACGATTTGATTCCCACGCTATTGACCGCCCTGGAAGATTCCTCGCAATCGAAGGCGGACACGGCCGCCGAAACGCTGATGCAATTGGCCGTGCAGCTTTACGAAGAGACGGCTCATCCCCATGAAAACGGCGCGCCGCGCGATATGCAATGGATTCACCAGCACGCCGTATCCTGCCTGGAGACTTCGGTACAGCGGTTCGGGCGGCACAGGCGTCGGCAGGTAATCGAGGCCTTTTTGCTCTTGGTGAAATCCGATGACGCGGTGATGAATCAGATTTTGGAGAATCCGCACCACGTGAGTTATTTAGTGCTCATGGACGTGATGTCCAGGAGTTCGCGCCCCGGGGTCATGCGTTTGCTGTTGGATTTTTTCGACAATCCGCAGATGCCTTCGGCCGTGCTAAGCGTGGCGAGCAATCGCTGCGATTTGATGTTTATCCGGAATTTATTACACAAGGTCGGCCGGAAGCCTTCGGATGCCGTGAGGGAAAATCTCAAGCGGATGAAAAACATCGCATGGCTGAAAAATAGTAAAAATATCGTCAATAATCTGGATGACGCCGGCCAGCAAAATCTTGTGGTTTTAGTGATGTCCTCGGGAATATCGCGGGCGCAGGCTTTTTCCGTGATCGAATATATATTACAGCGGGGCAAACCCGGGGGGCGGCGCGAAGCCGCGCGGGCCTTGGCCGCTTTTAACGGCTTCGAGGCCAATACACTGGCGCTAAGGGCCTTGGGCGACCCCGATCCGCAAGTTCAAGCCAACGTGCTGCCGCACCTTCGACACCGCAGCACTCCCGGCGGATTGCAGCAGTTGGTGGAAAAGCTGGATAGTCCGCACCTTTTAGTTCGGCAGGCGGCCCGGGAGGCCCTGAGCGAGTTCTCCTTTGCCCGGTTTTTGGGGACTTTCGAGATGTTGGACGACGCAGCCCGCAAAAGTACGGCGATAATTGTAAAAAAGATCGATCAGCATACCATCCCCCTATTGCGCGAGGAACTGCTAACCCCGGTTCATTTCCGGCGATTGCGGGGATTGCAAATTGCTCGCGCCATGGATGTCGCCTGTCTTGTGGAAGAGCCTGTGATTGAAATGCTCAAGGACGAGGATCAGATACTGCGCGCCGAAGCCGCCGCCGCGCTGAGCGGATGCCGTTCGCCCGCCGCGCGGTCGGCTTTGGAAAAAGCGCTCCGCGACGGCAGCGTAGCCGTCCGCGAAGCCGCGCAAAGAAGCCTTAAAGAGATTTCGTAATTTAAAATGTTTTTGCCGCCTTACAGAACGTTTTTGCCGGCCGAACAAGATCGCATGCAAGACTTGTTTCGCGCATTCCGAGCCGCGCAGGCCCGGGAGGGGATGAATGAGGTAGTTTTTGGGTTGATGATTCTGGCCGGAATCGTGGTGGCGATTTTCATTCTTTCGCTAGTCGTCGATTCTCGGCGGCGGAAAAAAAGTTACACAAGCCCGGGGGGTTTGTTTTTGAGTTTATGCCGGGCGCACAAGCTGAACTGGAAAGAACGTTGGCTGTTGTGGCGCCTGGCGCGGCTGGAGCAGTTGGCCGACCCCGGCCGGCTGTTTTTAGAACCCCAGTGGTTCGCGGCGATCAGCCTGCCCGGGGCGTTGCGGCAGCGGGCAAAGCAACTGAAAAGCATCCGCGATCGCCTTTTTGCCGATCTGAAAGAGAGTCATGAATCAAGCGATGGCGATCAGTCGCCCTGGGCCGAGCCGACTGGGCCGACGGGAGCGGCATTGCCGATGTTGAAGGCCGCTCCCGAATTGGACATCCTGCCTTGGTCGGCAACGGTCCCATCGCCGCCTTTGCCGCCGTTTTCGAACACCTCCGACGGCGCAACGGTTTAATCGTTCCGCTCTCTTCCACAAAAATATATCATGAGGCCGGACATTCTTGTCTAGCCTAGCCAAATCAGGAGGCCGGACATTCTTGTCCGGCTGGAAAAAAACAGACAAGAATGCCTGCCCTCCTGTTCAAACAAGCGACTTTCACGTTCCTAGACTAAGGGACTCTAACAATACTCCCCTCGCCCGCTCGCGGGAGAGGGGCCGGGGGTGAGGGTGGTTGGGTATTGTTAGAGTTCCTAAATAATTGGCAGGGGCATATTGTTTTGTTATAATATTCACCATGGGTTCTATATTTGTGCGGGATTAAATCGCGAAACTTCAAAACAAGAGGGCGATTATGATTCACAAACACACCTTGCTCTTGCCGCTGATTTGTGTTGTCGCGCCATTATTTTTAACTTTTCCAGTACGGGGCTTCGCCGCCGACGGGGCAGGGGCCCTTTTGAATGAGCCCCTGGACGTCAGCCCGGATTTTTACGATTTTACGAATCTGTATTATCTGGCCGACCGGCTTTCGGACTTTGACCCGGCGACCGGCTCCGGGAAGATCACCTGGCAAAGGGCCCAGTATTCCACCAGGTACGCATTCAACCACATGGCCTCTGGAATCGCTCCGGTGGGCCCCAACGAATTTCCGGGCAAAGAATACGAGGCAAATCCGGTGTTGCCGTTCTCGCTGGAGTTCGTATCACCCAACACGGTGCGGATTCGGGCAAAGACGGGACTGCAAACCACCCCGGAAAGCGAATCCCTGATGCTACTCGGCGGCAAAGCCCCCAAAGATAATTCCTGGAAATACGAGAAAATCGACGGCGGCCATCGTTATTCCAACGTCTGCGGCTCGGTAACGGTCCTGGAAAAGCCCTGGCATATTGAACTTCGCGACGCCACAGGCCGTTTGCTCACGAAAACCTATCACATCTCGGACAATAAAACGACGATCTACGCGCCGAT
>JBEKGL010000008.1:0-18375 GCA_050012815.1 Thermoguttaceae bacterium | reverse complement strand
CGTCGGACAGAGCCCGGGCCAGACGCCGCAGCATCTCCCGGCGTAGTTCCGGATCCTCCAATGCCCGGACTTCCTTCCATAAGACCATGGCCAGGTCGGTAAAATTCGAGCCGGTCATGCGCATCCCCTTATCTGTCAACCAGTAGCGATGCTTTGGCCGGCCGCGCCCGTTGCGCTGCGCTTCGCGTTGGATGATCTCACGGCTCATCAATCGCGTTATCCGCTGGCGGACCGCGGTAGGTGTAACTTCCATGGCGTCGGCAAGTTCGGATACGCTCAAAGGCCCGGTCGTTCGCATTAAATCAAGGAACTCGGCATCAGTTGATGGAGATTGAATACTCATAATTCTTTTCCTTTTAGCAAATAATAAACTTCTTCCACGTCTACATTATAAACATATTTTGCATTTATATCAATATATATTGTCATTAATAGAGACTAATCCACGACCCGTTTTCGTAACTACTTGAAATATATAGAGTTATGGCTTTTCACAATAGATAAACTGGGGTGATTCTTGCAAAACTGGACTTGGACAGTAGAAAAACCGCTTGCGGTTTCGCGGTAGCGTGCCCAGGCCAGAAAAACCGCTTGCGGTTTCGCGGTAGCGTGCCCAGGTTAGTGAAAACGCTCCCAATTCCGAACAACAGGGAACATTTAATAACCTGAGTTTTGCTTAACGAATCTGTCTGTTGCCTGACCAAGCCCTGAAAGGGCGGCATTGATAGATTTTCCACTTCAATGTCGCCCTTTCAGGGCTTTGTTATTTGCGTATCCTCTTTCCTCGGAACGTTTTTCCAGATGCTGATTGTCTGAAATGAGAAATCAAGACCGCTACCGCCATAGTGTCAGCCCACTATGTGGTACGGTGAAACGACTGTCGGAAAATGAACGGTTTTTGAGAGTGAGACTTTGTGTTACTCATCATCAGGATTGACAACGCCATGCTCGGCTACGAAAATGCGGTAAAGTTTTACCGCACCTCGGCGGTCGAATACCTGTTAGGCGGCAATCCTATGCACAACGCAGCGATGCTTTGGACTGGCGGCAAAGATTCTGCGTTGGCTTTGTATGAGGCTGTCCAGAGCAGTTACCATGTTTGTTGTCTCGTCACGTTTGCGCCACCGGATGCGGGTTTTCTGGCGCATCCGCTGCCGTTCATCAAAATACAAGCTCAAGCGTTGGCGCTGCCGCACTATGTTTTGCCCATCCACAAGCCATTCGAGGAGGCTTACGAAATACAGCTTCGCAGGCTGCGAGATGAAACGGGCATTACCAGCGTTATCACTGGAGACATTGCGGAAGTCAACGGATGTCCGAATTGGATTCGCGAGCGGAGCCGTCCCGTTGGGATGAATGTGCATACGCCTTTGTGGGGACGCGACCGAAGCAGTTTGCTCCAGCAACTGCTAGGCATAAAATTCAAAGCGCGTTTTTCCTGCGTCAAGACGCGCTGGCTGACGGAAGATTGGGTTGGGCGTGAATTAAACGAGTCGGCAGTTGCTGAACTTCGCGTGATTCGTGAGAGAACCGGTCTTGATCTTTGCGGGGAAGAAGGAGAATATCACACGCTGGTCACGAATGGACCGCAATTCACGCGAGCCATTAATATTTGGTCTTATTCACGACGCAGCATAGATTCGCTGGCTTATATGGAAATACACGAGTCCGAACTGTTTGACCATGCCGCCTAACAAATCGCTGCAGGCAACAGCCGCTGCCCCTTCAGTTTTCAGTTGAGCTATGAAATTTGAGAGACCAGATTGCAGTCGTGAGCCAGCCGCCGGTGGCCGTGGCTCAGCTTTGGATCGTTTGGCTCGCCGTTGTCTCTCAATGTCAATCGTTTGCTGGGACATCCCATCAAACCACCATATCATGAGATGCGCGACGCGGCGTCTTCGCGTCTTTTCAACTTATACGTTTTCTCGAAATCAGATCTGAACTTAGGATTCCGCCAAGAACGGCCTTTGTCGCGCCCCGAATTACCAACAATTTTCGGAATCCGAATTACTAACGATTTTCGGAATACAAGACCCTAGATCATCCGTTCCCATCAGTCGGGCGCGCAATCTTTGGCAACATTTTAGCGATCGTCGCCTTGATATCTGAACTTCTGCTTGTTAACCAATGTGTCGCCGGTTGATTCCTTTAGGCGAAGAACAAACACATTGGGAGACCGCGGCCGACAACTTACTCATTCGCTACCGTTACTTGATTCTGAAAGAGGATAGGGTACACTTATTTTCCTCGGGCCCCGGAGCTGAAAGGAAATTCCATGAGAGAAAAGCTGGTTGTTCGTCGTCCGTATTTGAGACAAACTTCACGTTGCTGGATAGCCGCCGCGTTCTGGAGCGTGGCCTCTTTGGCCGCCGTCTGTGCCGCCGGTTCAGCGTTTGCCGCCGATCCGCTGACCGTTCATGTCGACAAACCCGGCATCAAAATCAACCCGATCATCTTTGGTTTGATGACCGAGGAGATCAATCACTCTTACGACGGCGGCCTTTACGCGGAGATGATTTCCAACCGCAATTTCAAGGAGGGTCCCGCCCTTTTCGAGGAAGGCCCCACCGCCAATCATTGGTCCGTCGTCACCAGCGGAAATGCCGCCGCTACAATCGCGTTGGACTATAACGAACCGGTGAACTCCACCGGCCTTTCCACCAGTCTTCGGCTGGATATCCAATCCGCCGGCAACGAGAATCGCGCGGGCATCGCCAACGAAGGCTATTGGGGCATCGCCGTCCGGCCCGATACCGAATATCGAGTCAGCTTCCACGCCAGGTCTGATGACAAATTCTCCGGCCCACTCGCCGTCGATATCGAATCCAACGACGCCGCCAAAATTCTCGCCTCCGCAACCGTTCCTTCCATCACCACGAAGTGGCAAAAATATGAACTGAAACTCAGGACCGGCGCCGAGTTGAAACCCTCCGTGGACAATCGCTTCATCATCACCGCCGCAAACCCGGGCGCCGTCTGGTTCAGCCTTGTCTCCTGTTTCCCCCCGACCTTCAAGGACCGCCCCAACGGCATACGGCCGGACATCATGCAACTTCTGCTGGATATGAAACCCGGTTTCCTTCGCTTTCCCGGCGGAAACGGCCTGGAAGGCCGGACCGTCGAAAATCGCTTCGCTTGGAAACGCACGCTTCACGGCAACGAAGAACGCCCCGGTCGCTGGGCGCCCTCTCGCTACCGATCCAACGACGGCATGGGCCTGTTGGAATTCCTTCTGTGGTGCGAGGACATGCGGGCCGAGCCGATCCTGGCCGTCTACTCCGGCTATTCCGTCGGAGCTATGGGTTCCACCACCGGCGTTCACATCAATCCCGGCCCGGACCTTGAGCCATTCGTCCAGGAAGCCCTGGAAGAAGTGGAATATGTCACCGGCGATGCCGCGACCACCACATGGGGCGCCCAACGCGCCAAGGACGGCCATCCCGAACCCTTCAAACTCCGCTACGTCGAGATCGGCAACGAGGACGGCTTCGACCGCTCCGGCAGTTACGAGCAGCGCTTCGCCCGGTTCCAGGCCGCTTTCAAGAAAAAATATCCGGAATTGAAATTGATCGGAAGCACCCGGCTCCGAACCCAAACCCCCGACGTACAGGACGATCATTACTACCAAAACGCCCGGGCGATGGCCGAAAACTCGCGCCGCTACGACAATGCCGGCCGCAGCGGACTGAAGTTTTTCATCGGAGAATGGGCCTCAAGGGAGGGCAAGAACCTGACGCCCAACTTGCGACAGGCCCTTGGCGACGCCGCCTTCATGACCGGCTTGGAACGCAACTCCGACGTGTTGATCGGCGCTTGCTACGCGCCGCTATTGGCCAACGTCAACCCGATCACGCCCACATGGCTCTCCGGCGGCGCCACCTGGACGACCGACATGATCGGCTTCGACGCCCTCCGCAGTTTCGGGTCGCCTTCCTACTACGCCCAGAAAATGTTCTATACCAACCGCGCCGACACTTCGCTCCCCGTGGATATGCCGCAGGGTATCTATGCCGCCGCCGGCCGCATGGACGCAACCGGCGATGTGATCTTGAAAATCGTGAATTTCTCCGGCGATCCCCGGCCATTGCAGATCAGCCTGCAAGGCATGACCGAAGTGGCCAAAGAGGCGACCGGCGAACTGCTCACGGGCCTGCCCACCGACATGAACTCGGTGGACGATCCAATGAAAGTCGCCCCCAAGCCGATCACCATCAGCGATGCCGCGTCGAGTTTTGTTTACGAAGTTCCAGCCTATTCCGCCGGCGTGATCCGTCTGAAGAAGAAATAACCGCCCTTGAACCGGAGTGGCTAATTGTTATTCCCGACCGGCAACCCAATCCAGGAAATTGTCGAACCTGCCTAGTAACCCGGGAAACAATCGCACTTGACTGTCCCATCAACGCAACCTTTTTTTTAGGGGGAATCCCATAAAAACGACCCATTTTTCGGCACGCCTTTTCGATCCCGTCAAATGGCGGCCGTGAGGATTCCGGGATGGAAGCATCTTCCGCTGACGTAAAAGTACCCAAAACCAGCCTATCAAAGTAAGGATTTCTGAGAGCCCATCGAGACCAGTGCGCGGCTTGACTCCGGGCATAGTGTGGGTGGTGGTGAAGTGGTAGAATGATATAGCCCCACAGATATCGGGGCGGCGTCGAGCAGACACCCCTTGGACATGTGGTCCGGGAACATGAATATCCGAGAAGAATTCATCGTTTACGAAAGTCCGGTTCGCTTCCATGAGAACCGCATTCGCGCAGCCGCCGTTTATTGCAGCGACGGGCGCTTTGGAGAACACGTCGATGATTTCCTGCATAACGCCCTGAAGCTTCCGCGATATGACCGTCTCGCGGTGCCGGGAGGCGCCGCCTGCCTCGCCGGTCACCTCTTTGCCTACCGCGAAGAATGGGGCCTTGTCGAGCAACTGCATTTCCTAATCAGGACACATGCTCTTGAGCGCCTTGTATTGATCGCTCATCAGGACTGTGCGTTCTATGCCGAGCAGATGCGCGTATCATCGCTGCCATTGGAAACGCGGCAGCGAGAAGACTTGCAGACCGCTGCCGAGCGAATCCGCTCGTTCGCCCCCGGTCTGTTGGTGGACGTATTCTTTGCCAGAAAGCACTTGGATAGTACGATTCGATTTGAATCCTTGGCGGAGTGGTTATTGAACGAAGCGAGTCACTCAACAAGACCTGGCCGCTGACCGGCCAAACAGTGCGTCTGGTTCTGGACGTGGAAACGGGGACGCAGATAGTTTTTGTGTCGGCTCCGCTCGCCGGCGATCCGTCGCAACTCATTTTCCAGGATGAGGCATACAGATTGACAACGCCATGCTCGGCTGCGAAAATGCGGTAAAGTTTTGCCGTACTTCGGCGGTCGAATACCTGTTAGGCATTTTAATGAAAACACTCCGGCTCCTCCTTAAGGGCATTTTTTCTCTACTGGCCGTTTTAATCGGGTGTTCACTCATTTTGTGGGTTCTCTATAACGAAATCATTCATCGCTTACCCGAGTATCAGCGGCCACCCTGGGCCGGAACTTTTGGCATTGCGCCAAGCATGATTGGGATAGGGCTTTATTGGGGCAGGCAGGTTATTCAGCAGTTGCGTGCCCAACCAGTCGTTCCAGCAGACGCTGTCCACGGAAATCGTGGCCAGCGCCGCTGAACTCTTTCGTTAGCCTCCCTGTTGTCTCGTAATCTCAACCGTTTGCTCGGATGTCTCCTCATACGACCATATTACGAGATGCACAATGCGGTTTCTTTGCATCCCGTCAACTTATACGTTTTTCAAAATCAGGTCTGAACTTGGAATTCCGCCAAGAATGGCCTTTGACGCGCTCCGAATTACCAACCATTGCTGCATTTATCCGTTTATCGCCCGGGAAAATACTTTTCCACCGCATCGTAAAACTCCGCGGGCGTTTGCACTCGGGCGACATGGTTGCGGAAGGCCCTGACGCCCGGCCGGTTTTTGGCGTATCGACATGCCAAGGATCGCATCAGAACCGTGCCCTTTTCCGGTCCGAATTGTTCCAGCACCAATTGATAGTGATCCAACACTATTTGCCGTTGCTCTTCATATATGGGATCGGGCGGAATCGGCCCATCGGCCAAAACCGCTTGAACTTGGCGAAAGAGCCAAGGTTTTGACAAGCCCGCCCGGCCGATCATCACACCATCCACGCCGTAGCGGCGAAATGCCTCGGCCGCTTCTTGGGGCGTTGTCAGATCGCCATTGCCGATAAGCGGGATTTGCTTCAGGTGCGGCTTGATTTTGGCAATCTCATCCCAATCGGCCCGGCCGCGGAACATATCGGCGGCGGTTCGGCCGTGTACTGTCACAGCCGCCCCGCCCGCCGACTGGACCGCTTGGGCCACGTCAATGGCGTTGATCGTATCGCGGGTGCATCCCAGGCGGATTTTCGCCGTCACAGGCACCGGATTGCAGGCCCGCACTACCCAGCCGACAAGTTCCCCCACCTTGTCCGGATATTGCAACAGATACGAGCCGCTTTGGGCCTTTTCGGCCACGTCGCGCGTCGGACACCCGAAATTCATATCCACCACGCTGACTTTGAATTCATGGGCCAGCCGGCTTCCAACCTCAGCCAACGCCGCCCGGTCATTGTCCCAAATCTGCACTGCCAAAGGCCGCGGCTCGTCCATAACGCCCCAAAGCCGGTCGGGCAGATCATCCCGGGCGTCAATGTGCAAAAAACTCCTGGCCCCAACCATCTCCGTGACAGGCAAACCCACCCCTCCCAGCCGCCGCACGATCTGCCGATAAGCATAATTCGTGAACCCCGCCATCGGCGCCGAAAGCACCGGCGGATCAATCACAAGCGGCCCAATTCGTAAAGGAGTGACCACAAAAGGATTCAGGGTTCAGGAGTACAATTGAATGTCAGAAAAATAAATGTCGCGTGCAATGTAAAAAAACTCCGGGCACAAGTGCCCGGGCTAAACAATTAATGCGACATTATTACCTGATATTCAATAAAAGAATATCCCTATCCCATACCTCTATCTCCTCATCGCTGCACCACCAGTGCCGCGGCGATTCTTGTCGGCGGGGCGTCGGGGGGCAGGATGGCCAGGGCGTATTGGGCGATGGAGCGATTGTAATCGGTCAAGGTTTGGAGGAAGTCGAAGGTCTGTTGGGTTTGCCGGGCGACTTGTTCCAGAACCTGTTCGATGGGCAGATTGCCGGCGGTGTATTGCTCGATGGACTTTGCCCGGACGGTATCGGCCGTGACCACCGATGCGGCGCACTCTTGCAGGTTTGTACTACAAGCCGGTATGGCCGCCGCCAAACGCCGCATGGGCCAGGACTGGACCATGGCGTGCGGTTGGGCTTCAAGATTCAGCGAATACTGGCCCGCATGGGGCGGAGTGGACGGCAAGGGCCATAGACTCTCCGCGGCCGACTGCGTGCGCAGGGCAAGTTCGAATTGGGCCTCGATCAAAGCGGCCTGTGCTTCCTGAAGGTTGGCTCTACCGCTCTGCCGGGCCGCGTGCAAAAAAAGCATGGCCGCCGCCCCTCCCGGCCTTGCCCGGCGCTCAAGAGCCGGTGGCACAAGGTCGTCTAAAAACTCGATCTCTTGGGCAATAACTTGATATTCGGCGGCTTTTTGCCGGGCGTTCCAAAAGGCCTCGATCGTGGCACGGCGGTCGCCGCCGGTCTGCCGCGACAAGCACTCCTCGATTGTCACGCCTCTGCCCGCCCCTTCGGGCAAGGAGCGATCCCAATTGAGGGCGAGCGTAAGTTGTTTAGCCCGGACGGATGGTGTAGCTTCAACCAGCGCCGGATACAGGGCGGTTGAAGTTCCCGCATCGGCCAAACCCGACTCGATGGCGGGTTTATTGGCCGTTTCAACGCGCCGCGAAAACGGATCGCCCACGGAATAGCGGATTTTCGCCGGTTCCTCGCCTTCGGCGGGCGCAGGCTGGGATTGATCTTTGGTCTTCGGACTCTTCTCGCCTCGCGGTGGCGCCAAGGTGGGCTCATTTTTTGCTCCCACGGGCACCAAGCCGCGCGGCGGGGCGGGCGTAGGTTCTTTCTTTCCAGTGGACGACGTGGCATCGCGCTGCGGGGCCAGGGTAGGCTCGCTTTTCATCGGCAAGGCGGAAGGTCCCCATTGGGTGGCAGGCGGAACACTGGGGATAACCGACGCCCCCTGCACGTTCCGCGGCGTGGACGTGGGTTGATTATTTCCATTCCATGTCGGTGTAGGATAAGACGCCGGCTCGGTCAAACCGGCCGGACGCACGCCGCCTTCCCATTCGGCGCTCGATGATTGACCGGACTCTTGCGGGGTTTTAATCATGAATCCGACCAACACCTGAGGCATTGCCCCCGGGGCGGCCACTATCAACGCATATTCGGCAATATCTTGGTTGTAACGGCAAACCGTTTCGATGAATGCACGCTGTTGAGTAAGCAATTGGCCGCTGCCGGAGACTACACTCGCCAAATTGCCCTGACCGGCCTGATATGCGTCGATTGCCGCGGTTAAGGCGTCTTGAGCCGCTTGGACGGCGATTGCCCGCTGGTCAATGCCCATGCGGCGGACCGGCAAAGTGCGGTCGATAAGCCTGGCTCGATCCGGCGCGGGCCGCGCGGCAAACAGTTCCTGATAATTGGTTCGATATGCGCCCACGTGCGGCCGATCGGCGGGCAATGGCAACTGGGCATCGGCCGGAAATTGTACAATCGCAGCTAGTTCATACTGGGCCGAACCGGCCGCCAATTCCGCTTCGCCCAACTGGGCCGTTGCCGCCGCACGGGCAGCCTGAAGCGACGGCTCTTCGCCCGGCCGGGATTGCAATCGGCTGAGCTGACTGACGTGATCCAAACAATAATGATATTTTGCCATCGCCTCGGTCGTCTGCCAATAAGCACGGGTAATAGCGAGTTGCTGACGCCGATCCTGGGAGGCCGACAACGCCTGAACCAGCGACAACGGCCGTCCGGAAATGACGCTGCCCGGCGGCAACGCCATCGCCTCGGCGATCAACTGCGGAGGGCGAATCCGCAAAGGGACCGGCTGCTCGGTCAATGTCGAAGCCCGGTCTACAGCCGTACTTGCCGATCTTGAAGAAGTCGCGGCATCGGGAATTTTTTTCTGCGTAGCCGGCTGGGTTGGCAAAGCATCGGGTATTTCAGTGTTCGTAGCCGGCTCGGTTGGTGAAGCATCGGGTATTTTTTTCTGCGTAGCCGGCTCGGTTGTGGAATTTGTCTCCTTTGCGCCCGGAGCAAATATATCGGCTACTGGACGGGTATCCTTGGCCGGCGCTGTGCGTTGCGCCGGCTCGCCGGACGCACTCGCTTGTGCCTGATCGGTTGAAAACTGGCCAATCATCACAAGACTCAATATCGTCATGAAAGTTGACATCGAAAACCTCCTTGTTATCGCGGCAAAATGAAGACTGTATTGTATAAAAACTATAAGTCCTGGGAAAAATAACGTTTTCCCCCCGACCAATGGGAGGCCGGTTTTTACGAATACACTATAAATCGTTATAAATCGTTGCTATAACGTGCCATCCAAAGCCAAATACGTCAACTCTGATTTTTATGACAAGATTGAAAAGCTTGATATTACAGCGAAATTTCGAGCTAAAATAGATTGATCTGTGTTCCTTGTACCCCCTTTTGGGTAATTATGTGCGATTTTCTCGCGTGAAATTGCTAATTTTGATATCTGCCGTATCCCTGGTAACAACCATTGGGGCACTGATTTTCTTTACCCAATACGGCCTGCCCGACCCAGCTTGCGCAAATCGCCAACAACTTTTCTATTGGTTGGCCTACAAGGACTTGAGCAAACAATCCTGGCAAACCCGGCTGATTCTGGCCAATCGCCTGGAACAGGAGTGCTCTAAGGACTTGGATTGGCAGTCCGTCTCAGTGAGTCTGGATGAGACGCAGCAGAACCGGGTATGGGACAATATACCTTTACTGCTGCGGCCGTGGCTGGTTGAAAAAGCCAGGTCTTACGCCAGGTTGACCGTCGAAAAACGGTCGGATTATGTGGACCGGCTAATCGATATCATCACGGCCTGGCGTGGAATCGAAAAACTGCTCCCCAGTCAGATAAAACTCTCTCCGGGCGCAAAAAAATCCCCCGGCCTGTCGAATCTCCTATGCTCCGAGATCGATCGCATCGTCGAGGAGTCTGAACTGCCCGAACGCAAGCAAATTGGCGAACTGTGGCAGGCGTTGAAAGTGCGATGGCTCCTTCGCATCTGTTCATAGGGAAAAATATAAATAGACAAAACCACACTTCCTCCGGCGGGCCCAAGAGGTTGAAAAAACCGTCGCACATAATTTAAGAGGGAATTATTCCAAATTCCTTCGCGGCGGCGGAGGGGCGTCTAATTCTTCACGGTCTGCCTCGTGCCAGAGCGGTAAACCGCGCTGGACACGCTCGGCCATTACTAGTAGTTTTGCCTTTGTACCGGGCATGGCGTCGGCGGCATCGAATTCAGCGGGATCCGCTTCCGGCGGCTCAAAATCCCATTGCCCCAGTTTGATCGCTTCCAATACAGATTTCGGCACGATCAAGCTCCTTCACCGAAAAAGTTAAACTTCCGGACTAATCCTGTCCTGAAAGGAAAAAATCATACTCCCCTTTTAAAAAAGAAAAATTGAAAAAGAATCCTTAAAAAACAATAGTATTGCTTACTAAAATAACTTACTAAAATAAATTGTCAAGTAAACCTTGGACTGATTTCCTATTTTAACACTAAACGACACACACATTCAAATTGTATGGGAAGTTTAGGCAATGTAGGGCGAGTGGAAAATCCGGTAAAATCTGGCCTAGATTGCAAGGTTCGGCTTTTTTAATATCATTTACTTTTGATCCTCATAATCTTTTTAACAAAACATCACAAAGAACACCGAGAATCGGATGGCCGACGTGAACTCTTCCGCCGGATCGAGAAAATTTGTACTTTTCGGCATCGGCATTTTCGTTGCCGTCTATCTGGCGGCATTGTGGTTCGATCTTCCACAGCAGGCTACCTCCGCGATCGTCGCAACCCAAAACAATCACTCCGCTCTCTCGCAAGCCCAAACGACAGAGGAAAAACCGCCTGAAATCGAAGTCCATACGCCGCCGCTGTGGATGGTGCTGCCCTTCATTTTTATGTTGGGCGTGATCGCGATATTTCCCCTGTTGCGCTGGACCGAGCATTGGTGGGAAAGCAACCTGCATCGTTTTTATGTGGCGGCGGTTTTGGCGGCGATCACATTGGGATATTACGTTTGGATTCACCATCAGCCCGTCGAAGCCCATTGGCCCGCGCATCACGTCGCTTTGCCCAGCCAATCAGGGCCTAATTACGAGCTAACCTGGAATGTCTTCGCCAATGCGATGCTCAAGGAGTATGCCCCCTTCATCGTGTTGTTGTTCAGTCTTTATGTCATTAGCGGCGGCATTCGCATCCAAGGCGATCTTCGCGCACATAGTTTAACCAATGCCGTGTTTTTGCTCCTCGGCGGATTGCTGGCCAGTGTCATCGGCACCACGGGCGCGGCCATGCTCTTGATCCGGCCGTTGCTGGAAACCAACAGCGAACGAAAACACGTGGTTCATACGGTGATCTTCTTCATTTTCGTGGTGTGCAATTGCGGCGGATGCCTTTTGCCATTGGGCGACCCGCCGCTGTTTTTGGGATATCTGCTGGGCGTTCCCTTTTTGTACACCATAACCTTCTGGAAAGAATGGCTCTTCGTAAATGGACTTTTAATCGGGATTTATTACTTTTGGGACCGCTTCTGGTACTATCCGCATGAAGAAACATCCGACATCGTCCGCGATGAGACGCAAGTCCGACCGCTGAAACTGAGCGGCATCTGGCCGAATGTCCTTTTACTCTTCGGCGTGGTGCTTTCGGCGGCCTTTTTGGATCCCGGCAAGTCGATACCCGGCACCGACTGGCATCCGTGGTTATACTCACGGGAGATAGCCCAGTTCTTATTGGTGGCTCTTTCCCTGGTCCTGGGCAGCCAAAGAGCGCGGGAAGATAATAATGCCCACTACGCCGCAATCATCGAAGTGGCGGCCCTGTTCCTCGGCATATTCATCACCATGCAGCCGGCCTTGCAGATCCTTTCCATTAGCGGCCCGAGTTTGGGCTTGACCCGGCCCTGGCACTTTTTTTGGGCCAGCGGCTCTTTGTCGTCGGTGCTCGACAACGCCCCGACCTACGTGGTCTTCTTCACCGCGGCCCAATCGCTGACTGCCAAATTGGGATTGCATTCGCCCGTTGCCGGCGTTTCCGAACCCCTACTGGCCGCACTCAGCCTGGGTTCGGTGTTCATGGGCGCGAACACCTACATAGGCAACGGGCCGAATTTCATGGTCAAGGCCATTGCCGAAAAGTCGGGCCTGAAAATGCCCGGCTTTTTCGGGTATATGCTTTACAGCGGCGCTATTTTGATACCTATTTTTATCCTTACAACGTTATTGTTCTTTTAAGAATCTCATGCAGTACGAATACATCACCACAAACGATCAGTTAAAAGATTACTGCCGGGTGTTGGCCTCGTGCAAGTCGATCGCCTTCGACACCGAATTCGTATCCGAGCACACCTACCGGCCCGTGCTCTGCCTGGTGCAGGTGTCGGCCGAAAACGAACTGGCGGCGATCGACGCCGTCGAGATCGGCGACCTGACTCCATTTTGGGAACTCGTTGCCGCCGAAGGGCACGAAATCGTGGTCCATGCCGGGCGCGGGGAAATGGAATTTTGCTTACATTCCACGGGCCGCCGCCCAGCCGGACTATTCGACGTGCAAATCGCCGCCGGTCTGACGGGCATGGAATATCCGGCCGGATACGGCACGCTCGTATCCAAGCTGCTGGGACACAAGTTCGCCAAACACGAAACCCGCACCGATTGGCGCCGCCGTCCGCTTTCCAAGCGGCAGATCGAATATGCCCTTACCGATGCTCTATACTTGCCCGACCTTCGCAACCTGCTGGGCGAGCGCCTCGATCAACTCGGCCGGCAAACCTGGATGCAGGAGGAAATGGCCACCTGGCAGGACGAGGCGGAAAAATCCATATTGCACGACCGCTGGCATAGGGTGTCGGGCAACACCGGGCTGGACAGCCGGGCATTAGCCGTGCTCCGCGAACTCTATCGCTGGCGCGACGCCGAGGCTAAACGCCGCAATCAACCCGCCCGGCGCGTGCTCCGCGACGACTTGATCGTCGAACTTGCCCGGCGCGGAACGGCCGATCCCGGACATATTCGCGCATTGCGGGGCATGGAACGGGGCGATTTGATCCGCCGCATGGACGAAATCGCCGCCTGCATACAACGCGGGCTGGACATGCCCGAGGAAAATCTTCCCGTGAAAATCCACGGCAACCAAATGCCGCAACTTTCGGTTTTGGGCCAATTCCTCTTTGCCGCCTTGGGAAGCATCTGCCGCCAGGCCCAGTTGGCCCCCACGATCGTGGGCACGCCCAACGACATCCGCGAACTGATTGTCTACGACATTCGCAAAATAAAAACCAAAATCCCGCCCCGTCTGGCCCTGGGTTGGCGCAAGGAATTCGTCGGCCGGTTGTTCGACGACCTTTTAAGCGGCAAGGTCGCCATCCGCATCACCGATCCACACTCCGATGCGCCCTTGACGTTCGAAGACGCGGAAGAACATGTAGCAGATAGCGCCGAAAGCGATACTTCGACCAAACCACTGCATTTAAAACATTCCCCGGGCGTTAGAAGAAAACGAAAACGCAAACCGAAAAACTAAGCGGCGGATCGTACTTTCATGTTTAGCCCCGGCACTCGTGCCGGGCGGATGCCCCTTGATTTTCTCTAGTTTTTCTCAATAATTGAGCCCAAGCGGCGAATACTACCATAGATCGCGGTCTATTTAGGGGATGATCAGATGTCAATCGAATTCCATTGCAGTCGATGCGGACGATTGTTGCGCACGGGCGACGACACCGCGGGCCGTTTGGCACAATGTCCCGAGTGTGGCGGCCAAACGCAAGTGCCCGCCCAAGAAATGCCGGCCCAGCCGGCGCCGCTTTCCGGCGCGGGCGGTTCGTTCGACTCCGGCAGTCAGCAGAGGGCCGATTCCGCCGGCTATCAAACCCCTTATCAAACGCCCCCCGGGCACGGCCCCGGACCGGGTGCTCAAGGCAACTATTTATATGCATCGCAGCGCGTTTCCGCGCCCGCCGTGTGTCTGATTGTCTCCGCAGTGCTTTGGCTTGTTCTGAATTTTCTGGGAATGGTATATACTATATTTATGCCAGTCGCGGCTATGCATCGAAATGCCAATGCGATGCCGGAAATATTTGTCACAGGCCCCGTTGCCCTAATTCAAGGCATCGCGGAAATTGTAGTGTGTATCGTGGTCTTGATCGGAGCGATAAAAATGAAGGGATTGGAAAACTACGGTTTCGCCATGGTCGCGTCGATAATCGCCCTAATTCCCTGCATTGGGCCATGTTGTGGCTTAAGCTTGCCCTTCGGCATTTGGGCGCTGGTGGTTCTAAGCGACCCGGCGGTAAAATCTTCTTTCAAAACTTAATTTTGCAGTTTTTGGTTCACAGTTCACAGTTCCGCGTTCTGCGTTCTGCATTCTGCGTTTATTCCTAATTCCTGTTCTTTTGGCCGTAAAAACTGCTGAGAATCCGCACCCGCTCGACCAAATACGCCACTATCAAGGCCGCGATGGCCAGCGAAACCGCGAAAATCACGTGCCGGTCGAAATTCAAATCAGGCACTTTCCACTTCTGCGGATCCAGCCAGGGACACCAAATATAATAATAATCCGCTATCAATACGCCGTACGATAAAAGCGATAAAACGGCCATATAAGACACGAATCGCACGCGGAACCACAAACCCGAAGCCACGATCAACAACATGTAACCCACGATCAATGCGCTGGCCACGCCGTCGCCTATCAACAACACGATCAGGAAAAGAATCGAATCCAGCGTGCCCCAGATAAAAGGCGCAGCCATTGACCAGCGCCGGCTTTCCACCAAGCGCTGACAGATTATCGACCCGATGACCCAAACCGCGAGCACGATCGATATTTTTATGTGAAAATCGGCGTCTATCCATCCCCGCAGATAATTTATCCAATCGATTACGTAGAACAGCGCCAGACCTCCCAGGCGCGATGCCAGCGCCGGTTGCCGCCGTGTCCAGCCCAAAAATCGCTGCCCCAAGTGCGGCGGACGCACCTTGATCGGCTCGCCCCTAGCGAAACGGTCCAGGTCGTCGGCCAAAACCTCGGCCGAGGCATAGCGTTCGCCCGGCGTTTTATGCAGGCACGTCAGGCAGATCAGTTCCAACTCGCGGGGGATTTTGGGATTCAAGCGCCGCGGCAGCATCGGATCGACGCTCAATACGTTCATCAGCGTGTCCAAGGGATTTTCTTCCAAAAACGGCGGCACCCCGGTGAGCAATTCGTACAGAATCGCGCCCAGGCTGTAAACGTCCGCGCCCGGCCCGACCTCCCGGCCGCGCCCAGCAGCCTGCTCCGGGGCCATGTAGGCAGGCGTGCCGGCAATAACGCCCGTGGCCGTAAGCTGCGCGTCCGGCGCAAAAATCTTGGCCAGCCCGAAATCGGTCAGGTACGGTTCGCCTTGGGCGTCTAAAAGGATGTTCGACGGCTTTAGATCGCGATGAACAATGCCCTCCCGGTGCAAATACTCCACGGCCCGGGCAATCATGCTAACAATCCGCACGGCCGTGGGCACGTCGATCGGCACTTGAGCAATACGCTGGGCAAGGCTTTGGCCCTCGATGTACTCCATGGTGAAGTAATCCTGGCCGTTGCACTGGCCGACCTCGTGGATCGGCACGATGTGTGAGTGCCGCAGTTTGGCCGCCGCCCGGGCCTCGGCCTGGAACCGCCGCACCTGCTCGGCCGAGGCAAGATGGCTGGAAAGGATCATCTTCACCGCCACTACCCGATCCAAATCTTCCTGCCTGGCCTTATACACCACGCCCATGCCGCCGCGACCGATTTCCGCTAGAAGTTGATAATTGCCGAACGCCCGCGGTAATTCTCCCGCCGCCGACGGAACGTCTTTGCCATAAGGAAGCCCATCGGGCGAGATATCCTCCGGCTTAGGCCCCAGTTTTTCCAATGCCTCCAAACACTCCAACGCAGATGCCAATTCCGGATGCTCACGCAAAATCCCCCCCCGATCCGGCCGCTGGCCCGCCTGCAATCGGGCAAGATAGGCGTCGAGAATGTCCAGTTCGTTTTCTTCAGGGATTTGATTATTCATGGGAGAAAAGATTAAAATTTTATGCTCCGTTTAGCCCGGGAGCTTGCTCCCGGAGTTTATGATGCCTTTCCGATAATTTGTCTTAAAGTAACAAGGCAACTCAAAAGTATTGCTATAAGAAACACAAAAGTCATTAGTTCTGCAATAGAAAATTGCGGCCAGAATCTCTTGCCCTCAAATTCTCGACAAGTTCGCCCGAACATGGCCCCTACACCCCCACAGAGTGCGCCCATCACGGCAAAAGCACAACAGAATAGTGAAATAAATAATTCTGGCACTGGGCTATTTTGTGCAAATAATGTTGCGGTAAACAAGCCAAAAGTACAAAATATAATTGCGCTTATTGCCGCTCCGGAACTTACATGTCGTTGATTAACTCCGATGCTGCCGGCCAATCCGCCCAAGGGTGAAAAAAACAAAGAAAAGAATAAGGCGCTTGAAAAAACTGCTGTTAATGGCTCCTCGTGTCGTATTGTAAAAAATGGGATTAAAAGTAATAAAAATAAAATAATCGTACTTGTCAGAACACCGCTAATAACGGCCCGTATCCTTGCTTTTCGCTCGATTTTTTGTTCGGCATTATCTTCAATCATGTCTTTTCATTCATCCCTCATCCTTCATCCCTCATCCTTTTTCACTCTCCCCCATCACCTCTTGCAGTTTTTTTATCGCCCGCATCCAGAGCATTTGCACGGCGGGGCGGGTGCGGTTCATCCGCTCGGCCACTTCGTTGAAGGGCAGGCGCTGGAGATTCCTAAGCACGATCACCTCTTGATAATCCTCCGTCAGATCGGCCAAGGCGGCGGTCATGCGGAGCTCGGCGTCGATTTGCATAAACTCCTGGCTGGGCGTGGGCTGCTGGGCGGCGGGTTCCGGCGCGCCCCGGGCAAGGCTGTCGTTCGGATCGCGGAAGGCAATTTCCCGGCCGGCCTCGCGCTTGGCTGTGCCTCGGTAACGGCGGACGAAATCGGCGGCATTGTGGGCCAGAATCCGCTTCAGCCACGCCAGCCATTCCTGCTCGGTCCCGCCCTGAAAATTCCCGAAATCGCGATACGCCTCGAGCATCGTTTCCTGGACCAGATCAGAGGCGTCCACCTTGCGCCTGAGCCAAGTTTCCACCTGCGATCGGGCGACGAATCCCAAATACGACCGGCACAGGGCGAACAGCCGATCCCGGCATTCGTCGTCGCCCTGCCGGGCAAGGTCGATCAACTCTGATACAGTTTTTCGCTCGGAATCGGCCATGATGTTTCCTTTGTTATCTAACAAAGGATTTTACTGTTTTACCGGCTCCGAGCAATCATGGGCAATAACATAACTATTTAAAACCGATTGCGGATACCGGTATGTTATAATCCCACCCGAATGACTACCAACCAGCGCCGGGCCAGATATGGACTTATTAACAGGTACATATTGAAATTTTCTAAAACTTGACGTCGGCAATATTCATTTTATTGTAATATCTCCCCTATTTTAAAGCCGATATCAGGCATTGAAGCGCTCTTAGGGATCGTAGGGCTAATGAGTCGAGTACGCCTGAAATCCGGCCTATTTTACGTTGCACTGACGTGTAATGTGCAATTATCTCAATTATTCCAGTTTTTAAAGCGAAAATACACTACACTTTAATTAATACTCTTCAATAACACTTTTTTAAGCACTGTTTTTAATTCCCCATAGAAAAGAGAACGGCTATGAGTATTTCCAGCATTATTTCCGCCCTTAGCTCGTACTCCAGCGAAAGTCAGTCACAGTCGACAAAGACTTTGTTTGACCAGATCAAAAACCAATCGATCGTCAGCAGTCTTTTATCGGATAGCAATACCACCGATTCCAATTCCAATTCGACCAATGACATACTTGATCTGTCCAACGAAGCCCAAAGCTCGGCGGATCAATTTTATACATTGATGGAATCGCTTTCGCAAAGAAAAATTCAAATTACGGTCGATAAGGCCGGCTCATCCGTTCAGGGTAAATTGAGTGAAGCCCTTTCCGCGGCCGGAATCGACACGACGAAAGAGATCGATTTACAGCTCGATTCCAAGGGAAATGTGGTTGTCTCAAACAACAATTCCGATGC